>CAKRWK010000039.1 GCA_934417455.1 uncultured Eubacteriales bacterium | reverse complement strand
GTGTCCGTCTGCACGTATAACCGTCAGCACGCGCCCTGCGCCATCCATGCGCTGAATGCGGGACTCCATGTCCTTCTCGAAAAGCCCTTCACCGTCACGACCGAAGAGGCCGTTGAGGTTATGCGCGCCGAGAAGAAGAGCGGCAAAGTCCTCTCCATCGGCTTCCAGCCCCGCCTTGACGACAATATGATCATGGTGCGCGACATCGTGCAGAGCGGCGTGCTCGGCAAGGTGTACTACATCCAGACGGGCGGCGGCCGCCGTCGCGGTATTCCGACGCCGTTCGGCACCACCTTCATCGAAGACAAGACCGCCGGTATCGGTGCTCTCGGTGACATCGGATGCTATTCCCTCGATATGGTCCTGCGCGCCGTCGGCTATCCGAAGCCGCTGACCGTCACGGGATATAAATCCGCTTTCTTCGGCACGGACCCGAACTACTGCAACTATGTCCGTACCGGTCATCCCGAATACGCGAAACTCTTTGAAGTCGACGACTTCGCGGCCGGCTTTGTCCGTCTGGAAGGCGACATTATCCTTGACTTCCGTATTTCGTGGGCGGCCAACATCGATACCACGGGTGATACGCTGATTCTCGGTACCAAGGGCGGCCTGCGCATTCCCTCGACCGAGTGCTGGAACGGCACCATCGGCGGCGATCTCGTGATTTACCACGAAGTGGCCGGCAAGCAGGTCGAAACCAGACTGCCGCAGATCATCCCGAAGCCCGGTGACCCCACCAACTTCGACAAGAAGATCCGCACGTTCCTTGACGCTGTCAAGACCGGCGGCAAAGCCCCCGTTCCGTCGTCCGAGATTCTCTACAACCAGGCTATCATTGACTACATCTGCAAGTCGGCCGAATGCGGTCACGAACTGAAAGTGGAAATTCCCGAAATCTGAGATTTCCGACGGAATAAAGGAGCGTATTATGCGTAACATCCATATCGGTCTGCAACTGTACGGCGTCAGAGAGACGCTCGCCGCGGACTTTGAAGGAACTCTCCGTGCCGTTGCCGGCATGGGCTATGAATATGTGGAATTTGCCGGTGAGTGCTACGGCGGCCGCACGGGGGAAGAGATAAAGAACCTTCTCGATTCTCTCGGTTTGAAATGCCTGTCCGTGCACAGAAACCTGTCCGCGTTTGATCATGACCCGGACGGCGAAATCGAATTTCTCAAAACCTTCGGCGTGAAATATGTCGTCATTCCGTGGTACGACAAGGAAAACCTCGTCGGCGAAGCGGGGAAGGACTCCTTCCGCAAATTCACCGACTTCGGCCGTCGTCTCGCGGCGCACGGCATGAAACTCGCCTATCACAACCACGATTTTGAGTTTGAAAAAGACGACGGAAAATACATTCACGACCGCATTTTCGAGAATGTTCCCGCCGAACTCATCGACCCCGAACTCGACACCTGTTGGGTGGCATACGCCGGTCTTGATCCGGCGGCGAAAATCCGTCAGTTTGCCGGACGGGTCGAAATCGTCCACTTGAAGGACTTCGTCTGCAAAAAACTGGCAGGCGGTCCCGCATACGAACTCGTCGGCAAAGAGAACGAAAAAATCTCGAAAGAGGACAACGGTTTTGAATTCCGCCCCGTCGGTATGGGACGGCAGGACTTCGCCGCTATTCTCCGCGCCTGCGATGAGTGCGGTACCGAACTGGCCATTGTCGAGCAGGACAGAACCTACGGCGGTATGACGGAACTCGAAGCCGCGAAACTGTCAAGGGATTATCTGAAGAACGCGTTCGGTCTGTAAGATCGGAAAACAATCGGAAAGAAAAGCATCGCCCGCGCGTGCGCGCACGGTCGGTGCTTTTGCGTGCTTTCGCGGAAGTTATCCGCCGCGCGCCCGGCGCAAAGGGAGGAATACATATGAATACGCAGGACATCCGGAACCGATGGACCCCCGTGTACGAAGAAGCGAACGCCCGCGCGAAGGCGGTAGGGCTGGCTCTTTCGATGGAAGTCGCCTTTATGGACGACGCACTGAATTTTCATTCGTCCCTGACGGATAAAACGCCGTATTACTCCGTCATTCTGCGGCTGTATGACCCTGCCGCTCCTGCCCCGAAAAACAAGAAGGAACAGGCGATGCAGGGGCTGACCTACGGCAATATGTACGAAATCACAAAAGACGGGGAACTGGCGGAAGAGTGGACGGAGGAGCCGGAGGTGACGGCGGCGGAACTGCTTTCGCTTCTCGGCGGTATCGGCGTCGGAGACGACCCGAAAGCCGTGCTTGCCGAGGCCGTCACAAAAAGGCAGAAAGAGACGGACAAGGCGATAAGGGACTATATCGCCAAGACGGCAAAACCGTACAAAAAGCCGTCCCTTGTTATGCTTTTTGTCCTTTTGGGACTTCTGGCCGTTCTTTTGATTCTTTGGCTTGTTTTCTTCAAATAACGCAAGAAAAGCAAACAATCATGTACATTTTCCTCTCGGAGGCTTCTTTATGGAAGTTTTACAGGCGGTGTCGGCAGACGAACTTTTGTGCGCCGCGCTCGACATCGGCGAACATATCTTAAAAAACGGCGGTGAGATTCACCGCGTGGAGGACACGGTGGAACGCATCGGGTACGCGTTCGGCGCGAAACATGTCGAAGTGTTCACCATCACCTCTCTTATCATTGCGTCGGTGCGCATGGCGGACGGCACCACCTGTCAGCAGATGCGCCGCATCATCCGCACGACGAACAATATGCAGATGCTCGAGCGTCTCAACGACCTCTCCCGTCATCTCTGCGCCGGGGAAGTTCCCATCGCAGAGGTGCATGCACGTATCACGGAGATGAAACATCACCGTCCCTATCCCGCGTGGCTGTATTATCTCGTCGCTGTTCTGGTCGGCGGCGCGTCCGCCGTGTTTTTCGGCGGAACGTGGCGGGACGCCGTGTGCGCCGGGGCGGCCACGCTGTGCGTCGCTCTGTGCGACCGACATGCGCCGGCGCGCGTCAATCCCATGATTGTCACGCTGATCAGTTCCTTTATCGGCGGCGTGGTCGGCCTTTTGCTGATCAGGCTCGGCGTCGGGGAAAACACCGACCCCATGGTTTCCGGCACCATCATGATTCTGATTCCGGGGCTGTCGCTCGGCAATTCCTTTCGCGACATGCTCTCGGGCGACATGCTTTCCGGCATGATGCGCATGTTTCAGTCGCTGATGATTGCGCTGATGATTGCCCTCGGCTTTGCCGCGGCCATGCTGCTTCTGCGGGTATAAGGAGGGCACCGTGTATTACGTTATCAAATGTCTTTCGGCCATTTTTGTTTCTCTCGGCTTTGCCATTGTGTTCGGCGTACGGCCGCGCCGCCTGCCGTGGGTCTGCCTCGGCGGTCTTGTTGCCATCGGCGCGTATCTGCCGTTTGTGTTTCTCGGCGAGTTCGTCGCCAACGCCGTGGCGACGTTCGTCGTCACGCTCTACTGCGAGACGGCCGCGCGCGTCGGCAAAGCACCCGTGGTTTCTTATCTGACGCCGGCCGTGATTGTGCTGGCGCCGGGCGCGCTTCTCTACAAGACCATTTACGGCTGTATTGTCGGCGATTATGCCGCGGCCGGGGCGTACGGAACACAGACGCTGCAGGTCTGTATCGGTATCGCCGCCGGTATCATCGTCGCCTCGCTTCTCGCTTCTGTGATTTTCCGTTTTGTTTTCCGTCCGAAGGGAGAACACGGAGAAAACAACAGAATTTTTCCTCGCTCTTGACTTTTTCTTCCAAACGTGATAAAATAAGAGTCGGTTTGTATTTTCCATGCAAAAACGCAGACCGACAAACAAGAAGAAGGATGCAAATTTATGGCCTATAAGAACAGAAAAGCCAATTATCCGCTCTACGAGACCACGCATTTCAAAGACTTTCGCGAGATGGTCGAAAACGTGGCCGACCGTTATCCCGACCGCTATGCCATCACATATAAGAGAAACCCGCTTGACCACGAACCTCTGCATTATACTTATGCCGAAGGTCGCGACTACATCCGTGCGCTGGCCACGGAGTTTGTCGCCATGGGCATGCGTGACAAGACCGTCGCCATTATCGGCGAGGCGTCCGCCGAATGGATTTTCACCTATTTCGCGCTCATGAGCATGGGCGCCGTCACCGTGCCGATGGATAAGGAACTTCCCGCGGCCGACATGGCGTCGATTATCAACACCGCCGAGTGCGAGTTTGTCATCTATTCTTCCGTGATTGAGAAGAAACTGGACGACCTGCGCGCCGCCACGCCCGTTGTCAGAACGTGGGTCTGCATGAATGCGAACGGCGACTGCCCCCTGACGCTTGCCAAACTGAAAGAAACCGGTGCCGCCCGTCTGGCCGCCGGCGACCGTTCCTATTTTGACTACAAAATCGACATTGACAAGTTGGCCTCCATCGTCTTTACCTCCGGCACCACCGGCAAGGGCAAAGGCGTCATGCTCTCCCAGAAGAACATCTGTTCGGACATGGAGCAGGGCATGTACAATTTCCAGATTACCTATAAGACCATGTGTGTCCTGCCGCCGCACCATACCTTCGGCTCGACGGTCAATTTCGTCGGACACTATTCGCAGGGCTGTGAGATTTACATCTCCTCCGGTCTCAAATATATCGTCAAGGAACTGGCGGACTTTCGTCCGACCCACCTGATTCTCGTGCCCCTGTTCGTCGAAACGTTCTACAAACGCATTATCGCCACGGCGGAGAAGTCCGGCAAACTCGGCACCCTGCGCCGCATGATCCGTCTGTCGAACGGGCTTCGCAAAATCGGCATCGACCTGCGCGGTCCCCTCTTCAAATCCGTGCGCGCGGCTTTCGGCGGTAACGTCGAAATGATTATCTGCGGCGGTGCCGCACTCAATCAGGACATTATCGACTTCTTCGAGTCCGTCGGTATTGTCATCCTGAACGGCTACGGCATTACGGAATGCGCGCCGCTCATTTCCTGCAACAGAAACGAGTACCGCAAGACAGGTTCCGTCGGTCTGCCCATCATCGGCGGCCGCGTGAAAATCGTCGACCCCGACGAGAACGGCGAAGGCGAAATCGCCTATACCGGACCGAACGTCATGCTCGGTTACTTCCGCAACGAGGAAGCCACCAAGGCCGCCATCGACGAGGAAGGCTATTTCCACACGGGCGACTACGGCAAAATCGTCACCGAGGGCAACGACCAGTGGATTTACATTACCGGCCGTCTGAAAAACCTCATTATCTTCTCCAACGGTAAAAATGTCTATCCCGAGGAAATCGAGACGGATATTCAGGGCGTGTACGGCGTAAACGAGGTTGTCGTGTATGCAGGCGAAAGCAAATCCGACGCGACGAAAGAGGTTATCGTTGCCGAAATTTATCCCGACTTTGACGGTCTGAAGGCGCATGGCATCGAAGACGTGCAGAAGTATTTCGAGGATGCCATCCGCAACATCAACAAGAAGAACGTGTCTTACAAGGCTGTCGGTAAAGTCAAAATCAGAAACGAGGAATTTCCGAAAAACACTTCGAGAAAAATTACCCGTTTTGCCATCGACAAATCCATAGATTGACATCAAAAATATGAACAGCCGCAGTCAGTTTCTCTCTGCTGTGGCTGTTTTTGCAAAGGAGTGCTTGCAGAATGGGCGAAATTCACCGTAAAACATCATCCGGAATTGACGTATATTTTTATCCGAATATGGCTTTGCACGGGTTTCATATGTCCCTCTACGTCCGGGCGGGAAGTCTGTATGAGAACGAAGACACACAGGGTATGACGCATTTTCTTGAACACATTGCCATCCGGAACATCAACTATCGTATGAAGGGTAACCTGTACCGGATGCTTGACAAATACGGTCTGGAATTCAATGCGTCCACGTATCGTGACATGATACAGTTCTATGTCAGCGGCGCGGCCGAACGCTTTTTCGTCGGTGTCGGCCTTCTGACGGAACTTTTCTCGGCACTGGAATTACCGACGCCCGAAATGGAAGCCGAAAGACGCCGCGTCAAGGCGGAAATCAGGGAAGGGGACGAGCGGACATCCCTGTCCAATTTTACGGCGGCCGCTCTCTATCCGGACGGCACGGGACGTTACCCGATTGTCGGCACGGCCACCTCTATCGCCACCATCTCCCGCTCGGCACTGGAACTTTACCGCGAGGAAGTCATGTGCGCGGAAAATATTTTCTTCTATGTGACAGGGCGCGTCTCGGAGGCGGATATTCCCGCGTTCCTGCGCGCGCTCGAAAGTTGTCCCGTCACGCACGGCGTCCGTCGGGAAAACGTCATGCCCCGGCCGGCGGCTTTCGGTCAGCGTTTCGGCGCCGTGCGCGTCAAAGCGGCCGATTATACCGTCATGCGCTTCAATTTCGATGTGGACATGACGAAAGTGACCCCGGCCGAATGCGACCTGCTCTACGACCTGCTTTTCACCGGATACAACGCGAGATTCTTTCTTGAGATGAGCGAGCGGCGCGGCCTGTGCTATGATATCGGCGGTTCGGTGGACCGATACCGCACTATCGGTAATTTCTCCTTCTCCTTCGAGGTCAAACCGAAAGACCTGAAAGAGGCGCTGGCCTGTTCCGTCCGCCTTCTGCGCGAGATCGGCGAGACGCCCCCGAAAGAAGAGGAAATTCCGCGTGCGACGTATGTTGATAACAACGGCCTTCTTTACGACGATGCCGCCGAACTCAATTTCACCTTTGCCTACGACGTGCATGTGCTCGGCTGTCCTTACGAAAGCCTTGAGGACCGCAAGGCTGCCTATGCCGCCGTCACGCCCGAGCGTCTCTCCGAGATTGCCCGCGAGATTTTCCGCTTCGACAATTGCCTCCTGACGGCCAAAGGCCATTTTTCAGACACGGCGTTCATCACGGAAATTTTACACGGCCTGTTCTGAAAAAAGACAATATTTTGCCCACAGAAAATGAAAACAACCTATTGACAATACAATATTGCCGTGCTACAATAGAACCGAAAAGATTAAAGAGGCGGGGGCACAGATGTATCCCCCGGAAAGAGGTTGTATGAAAACTATCAGATTTGCGGTTTGCGGATGCGGATGCCGCGGCACATGGCTGACGGAAAATGTTGTTTCCAAACTGCCCGATGTCACGGTGGTCGGCCTGTGCGATACATACGAAGACAAAGCCGCGTCGCTCTCCGCAAGGCTCGACAAAAACGGGAAGGGAAAACCTCCCGTGTTTACCGACCATAACGAAATGTTCGACGCCGTGAAGCCCGACGCTGTGTTGGTTGCCACGTCATGGACGGCACATGTGCCCGTGTCTATGGATGCCATGCGCCGCGGCATTGCCACCGCTATGGAAGTCGGCGGCGCATACACCGAAAAGGAGTGCCGCGACCTTATCCGTTGCTATGAAGAAACGAAAACGCCCTTCATGTTGATGGAAAACTGCTGTTACAACCGCGACGAACTTCTTGCCACCGCGCTGGTGCGCAACGGCCTGTTCGGCGACGTCGTGTATTGCCACGGTTGCTATGCCCACGACCTGCGCGAGGAAGTCGCGAAGGGGGACATCAACCGTCATTACCGTCTGCATGAGTATTCCACGCACAACTGCGATAACTACCCGACCCACGAACTCGGCCCCATTGCCCGCCTGCTCAACATCACGCGCGGCAACCGCATGTGCTCGCTCACGTCCCGTTCGTCGAAGGCGCTCGGTCTGCATGCCTATGTGCAGGACAAGCCCGAACTTGCCTACCTGAAAGACCGCGCGTTCACGCAGGGCGACATCGTCGAAACCCTCATTACCTGCGAGGGCGGCGAACTTATCAGCCTGCGGCTTGATACCACCCTCCCGCGCTATTATTCGAGAGAATTCACCGTGCGCGGCACGAAGGGTATGTACAATCAGGACAACGATATGGTCATGCTGGACAATGCCGGTTTTGACGAGTTTTTCGACACGTGGAAAACGTATGCCATCAATAATCACAACGCGCAGAATTACGCCGAATACCTGCCCGAGGTCTGGAAACACGCCGACCCGCAGGCACTGGCCGCCGGTCACGGCGGTATGGACTGGTTCGAGTTTGAGGCCTTTGTCGATTGCCTTCGCGAGGGAAAACCCATGCCGATTGACGTCTACGACGCCGCCGCATGGATGAGCATTACTTACCTGACCGAACAGTCCATCAAAGCCAACGGCGCCCCCGTCGAAATTCCCGATTTCACCGACGGCGCCTATAAAACCCGTACCCCCGAGGACGTTCTCCCGCTTCCTCATATCGAAAAGAACTGACCTTTTGCAAAAGAAAAGTCGGGCGCACCGAAATGTTTCAGTGCGCCCGGCTTTTTGGCTGAAAATGCCGTCCGACGGTTCCTCCGCGCTTTGCCTACCTTTTTATTGTACCATGTTTCCCCGGCTTTGTCAATCCGCAAAGTGCACAAAATTTGCTCCGAAATTTTGTGCACTTTTTTTCCTTGCTTTTTCCACTTC
>CAKRWK010000038.1 GCA_934417455.1 uncultured Eubacteriales bacterium | reverse complement strand
GACAAGCAGAAGCGCACATAGCGAGAAGAGCAGCACCACCCGGCATATAAGCCTTTTTTTGTCTGTCTTTTACGTGTTTCATTTGTCTGTCCTTCCTTTCTTCCGCTGTCAGTGTCGACGACGGTAAAATAAAAATCAGCGCAAAATGCCCGTCACCGACGGATTTTGCGCTGATTTTGCCTATGTCTCACGGATACTCGAACGGCAACAATGCGTCGGGCGTGGGATACAAGACGTATTCTGTTGTTTCGAGTATAGCACTTTACCACAAAAATGTCAACGGGTTTTCAGGAAAAACTGTGCATTTTTGCGATTGTTTCAGGAACGTTTGATTTTCTGCGTGGTGGTTTTGGCAAAGGGTTCATCGCGCAGTTTGATATGGGCAATCTGTTTGTAGGCGGGAAGACTCTTCATAGCCGCTTTGATGTCGGCCTTGATTTGGTCTTCGCTCGGACGTTCTCCGTCGATGTACAGTTCCGCCATCAGGGAGACGACCTCGCCGAATTCGTTTTCCTCGCCGCGGACAACGGCTTCCGTGACGTAGGGAATTTCGGTGATGTAAAATTCGGGTTCTTCGGGGAAGACGTTTTTGCCGTTTTGCAGGACTATCATGTTCTTTTTACGGCCGGTAATGACGATTTCGCCCTTTTCGTTGATAAGTCCGTAGTCGCCGGTATAGAACCAGCCGTCGCGCAGGGCTTCGGCGGTCAGATCGGGGCGCTTGTAATAACCGAGCATGACGACATCGCCTTTGACGAGAATTTCGCCGATACCGTCGGCGTCGGGTTTGTCGATTTTCCAGTCAATGCAAGCGATATGATGGCCGGCCGAGGCAAAGTTGTTGGTTTTATCGTCGTCGTTGACGGAGACGAGCGGGGAACATTCGGTAATGCCGTAGCCGCCCGACATAGTGAAGCCGATTCTGTCGAAGAACATGCCGATATCGGGACGGATGGGCGCACCGCCGCAGACAATGCGTTTGAGATGTCCGCCGAACTCTTTGTGAATGGCACCGAAAAAGACGCGGCGCAGGTCGATGCCGACTTTGCGGAGCCCGTCGGAGACGCGCATCATGCGCTCGAAAATTTTCTTTTTGCCCTGTTTTTCAATGTTCGCCACAATGCTCTTATAGAAGTGGTCGGCAAACGCGGGGACAAGGTAGATGTAATCGGGTTTGTAAAGTTTCAGGTTGTCCTGCACCTTGCGCAGGGATTCGTTAATGCAAAGGGTGGTTTTGGCACGGATGGAAACGAGAATGTCGCACACGGCCTCGTAGGTGTGGTTGTAGGGAAGAACGGAGAGACAGGTGCCGGCTATTTGTGAAAGCATAAGTCCGTAATGCACGCCCGAGACAAGGTTATGTTCCGTCAGCATGACGCCTTTGGCCGTGCCGGTGGTACCCGATGTATACACAAGGTCTTTCAGTTCATAGGGGTCGGAGCGCAGGGCGTCAAAATCACCTTTCGGGAGTTTTTCGCCTTCGCTGAGCAGGCCGCGGAAGGAGAGGCAATCGCCGTCGTCCTTTTCACGCTCAAAAGTGACAAAGTATTTGACGTTCGGCAGTTTGTCGCGCACGGCAAGCAGTTTCTCCTCGCGCTTTTTGTCGCAGAAAACGACCTCGGTGTCACTGTCGTTCAGAATAAAGAGCAACTGGTCCTCGGGCAGTTCCTTATCCATCGGAACAAATACGCCTGCCGTCATCAGCACGGTGAGATAGGTCTGAATCCAGGGATAACTGTTTTCGGCAACGCAGGCAATGTGTGCGTGACCGAAGCCGCGCTTGGTCAGGGATGCGCCGAGGGCTTCGACGGACGCGTAAAACTCGGACATCGTGACATCGCGCACGGTGCCGTTCTGCTTGAAACGGTAAGAAATGTGTTCCGGTTCCGTGCGCACCGCTTCTTCCATGATTTCGCGGATGGACGCCGGTACGCTCTGACATATTTTCTTTGTTTTCATGATATTTCTCCTTTTGTTCGGATGTTTTCCGGAAAGCCTTTTGGATGCGTTTCGTCGGGGTTTTCCGGAAGAAGTCGCAAACGTCGGCCGCCCGGGAGGGCTGCCGACGTTCGTTTTTGGGGCGTTTTTCACACCGCCATTATCATATCACAAAAGGGAGAAAAAGTCACTCTAAATCACTCTACCGGAGGGAAACATTCGGAAGATACGGTTTCTACTGTCGGTAGAGCGTAGATTCTACATACAAATGTACGGTTTTATAGTCAAAAAGTGTCATTCGGAGATCTTGTGGTTCTCGCGGAGCAGTTTCTGCTTGATATTCCAGAGTTTTTCGGAGAGGTCGACGTAATAACGGTGCGGATTCTCAAAACGTTTGACTTCGTCCCAGAGCGTCATAATCTGGGCCTTGCAGTAGTCGCGGATTTCGTGAATATCGGGGGATTTATACACAAGTTCGCCGTTTTTGAAGATGGGAACAAGAAGTTCTTTGACCGTGTAGTTCGTGCAGACCTTGCGCTTCCATGTCTGCTGCGGGTCGAAGAGTTCGAGAGGTTGGCTCTCGTCGATAACCTCGTCGTATACGCACATGAGGTCGGCCGTTGCCGTGCCCGTTTCCTTATCGAAAATGCGGTAGACTTTTTTGAAGTGCGGATTGGTGATTTTCTCGGGGTTCTCGGAAATTTTGATTTTCGGGACGATGGTTCCGTTTTCTTCTTTGGCGACAAGTTTGTAGACGCCGCCGAACACGGGGTCGGACTTGGCGGTAATCAACCGCTCGCCGACACCGAACGAGTCGATGCAGGCCCCCTGCAGAATGATGTCGCGGATGATGTTTTCGTCAAGGGAGTTGGAGATGACGATTTTGCATTCCGGGAAACCGGCCTCGTCAAGCATTTTCCGCGCTTTTTTGGTCAGATAGGTGATATCGCCCGAGTCAAGACGGACGCCGCATTCCTTGATGCCCATGGGAACGAGCACTTCGCGGAAAGCGCGAATGGCGTTCGGAATGCCGCTGTGAAGGACGTCGTAGGTATCGACAAGCAGAGTTGCGTTGTGAGGATAGGTCTTGCAATAGGCGACAAAGGCTTCGTATTCGGTGTCGAACATCTGCACCCACGAATGCGCCATGGTGCCCGTGGCGGGAATGGCAAACAGACGGTCGGAGATGGTGCAGGCGGTGCCGGCGCAGCCGCCGATGTAAGCGGCGCGGGCGCCGCAGATGGCGCCGTCGGCGCCCTGTGCGCGGCGAGAGCCGAATTCGGCCACGGGACGGCCGGCGGCCGCGCGGACAACGCGGTTGGCCTTGGTGGCAATCAGGGATTGGTGGTTGATGGCAAGCAGGACAAAGGTTTCGACAAACTGCGCTTCCATAGCGGGGGCGCGCACAGTCAGAATGGGTTCGCCTGGGAAGATGGGCGTGCCTTCGGGGACAGCGTAAATATCGCCTGTGAAGCGGAAGGTACGGAGGTAGGAGAGAAATTCCTCGGAGAACATGTTTTTCGAGCGGAGAAACGCAATGTCGTCTTCCGTGAAGGTCAGGTCACGGATGTATTCGATGACCTGTTCGAGACCGGCGGCAATGGCGAATCCGCCGCCGTCGGGAATGCGTCGGAAGAAAACGTCAAAATAGGTGATTTCATTGCCTTTACCGAGTTCGTAATAGCCGTTGGCCATGGTCAACTCATAAAAGTCGCAAAGCAGTGTGTTGTTCATATATTTTCCTTTCTTGATTAAAGGGCGAGTTTCATATCGCCGTCACGAATCCAACCGATTTTGCGTAAAATTGCGTCAAAGGCCAGCGACAGGACGGCCGGAAGCAGAAGGCAGGTGACAACGGTGCCGATGACGGACATCGGCGTAAAGCCCATGGCCTGGAAAATGCCGAGCGGGCCGACGAGGCCGCAGGTCCCCATACCGGCGCTGACGCCGTTGCATTCGAGACGGAAAAGGCAGGTGGCAATCGGTCCCGTGACGGCGGCCGCCAGTGTGGGCGGCAACCAGATGACGGGTTTCTTTACGATGTTACCCATCTGCAGCATGGAGGTGCCGAGTCCCTGCGCGACAAGGCCCCCGAATCCGTTGTCGCGGAAGGAGATAACGGCAAAACCTATCATCTGCGCGCAGCAACCTGCCGTGGCGGCGCCGCCGGCCAGTCCGGAAATGCCTATCATGGCGCAGATGGCGGCCGAACTGATGGGGAGCGTCAGAATCACACCGACGACCACGGAAATCAGAATGCCCATGAGAAGGGGCATGACCGTGGCGGCGTAGTTGACAAAAGAACCGAGCCAGTAGACGACAAAAGCGATACCGGGGCAGATGCCGAAGGCGAGAAGCGTACCCGTGCCGATGGTGACAAACGGGGTGACGAGAATGTCAATGCGCGTTTCCTTGGAAACGAGCTTTCCGAGTTCCACGGCGACAAGCGCACAGAAGAAGGCGCCGGCGGGGCCTGCGGTGACTTTGAGGGAGGATTCCCCGACGGCAATGACCGTCGGCAGGGCATTGCCGCACATGCCGACGACGCCGGCGGAAAAGAGCACAAGCGGCGGTGCGGAGAGCGCATGACCGACGGCGATGCCGAGCACCACGCCCGTGGCGGCAGAGGCATACGATTGCATGGTGGCAAAAAATTCGCGGAGCACGCCTTCGGGCAGATAGTTGGCGACGGTGCCGAAAATCGTACCCATCAGGAGCGTTGCGAACAGGCCGAGTGCCATAGTGCCCATGGCGTCCACAAAATAGAGTTTCGGAGAGAGGGTCACGCCCTTTTTCGTGAGAAATGCACGAAAGCGCGACGGTGCCTTTGGGGTGTTTTTTTCCATAATAAGTATACCCGTCCTTTCGGCCTTACGGTCGTTTTCTTTTTTCGGCGTCGAGATAATCCTGCAGGATAATTTCGGCCGACAGTGTGTCTATGTTATTTTTACGCTTTTTTCCGAACGTGCCGACCTCATCCATATAGCGATACGCCGCCATGGTGGTCATTCGTTCGTCGTAATAGTCTATCGGAATGTCCGTGAGTTCGCGGAGAATGTCCCCGAAGGCGCGCACCGCCTCGGCGCGTGACCCTTGCGAACCGTTCATGTTTTTCGGCAGGCCGATGATGATTCTTCTACAGTCCCGCGTGGCCGCTTCTTTTGCCACGTACTCGGCCGTACGGCGCATGCCACCCGGTTTTACGGTGCCGATGCCGGTCGAAACGGAGCCGGAGATGTCGCATTCGGCGAGCCCCGTGCGCACGTCCCCGTAGTCAACGGCAAGGTATTTTCCGTGCGTTAAATCCACGGCATCCACCTCTTTTCTTCACAGTTAACGGTTTTTCATGTTATCGATACTTCATATTATAGCGTTTTTGGGGGGAGATGTCAAGCGTTTTCCGAATTTTCGACCGGGAGACACCCGAGGAGAGCAGAGACGTATCGTGTTCTGACAAAAGTAAAAAAACGGCACAAAAAACGGAAAGTAATTTCTTGACAAAACGTTTGCTGTGTGGTACTCTTAATGTATCGAATTTTTGAGAACGGGAGGAACACCATGCACCGTATATTGGCGTTCTGGTCGCTTAACGGCGAGTTGACAAAAGAAGGGCTCCGGCGAAGAATCGACGATTTCCGAACGGCCGGTATCGGGGGCTTTTTCCTGCATGCCCGCGCCGGACTGACCACCGAATATCTGTCGGAAAAATGGTTTGACCTTCTCCGGTATGCGGCCGAGTATGCGTATTCCATCGGCCTTGACGCATGGCTTTATGACGAAAACGGTTGGCCGAGCGGATATGCCGGTGGCCGGGTGCCGAAAATGAATCCGTCTTATCGGCAGTCGTGGATTTCGTTTGTTTCTTCCGCCGATGTCGGGGAGGGCGATGAGGTTGTTGCCGTGGACAACGCACGGGACCGTGCGGCTGTACGCAGGTACAATCCTTACTATTCCAACCTTCTCGACGAAGGCGCAGTGGATGCGTTTATCGAAACGACTTATGAGGCCTACCGTCGGCACATGGGAGATCTGTTCGGCACGGCCGTCAAGGGATTTTTCACGGATGAACCGCAACTGTCCGGGCGTGGTTACCCGGTGTATGACGGTTTGTTCTCCGACTTTGAGGCGCGATACGGATACTCTCTGCGCGAGCGGTTGTTTGACTTGACGGAAGACGGGGCAAATCAGACGAAATACGATTACCGGCGATGGATTTCGGAACGGTATGCGGATACGTATGCGGCGAGACTCGGTCGATGGTGCGAGTCGCACGGATTGATATTTACGGGACACATGGCCGCTGAGGACGGCATGTATACACAAGTGCAGACGCAGGGGGACATCATGCCGAACTATCGGTACTTCACCCTTCCCGGAATTGATGTTCTGACAGCGAAAGAACCGAAACTCACCCTTTTGAAACAGGTGTCGAGCGTGTCCGAGCAACTCGGAAAATGCGGCGTGCTGGCCGAGACGTTCGGTACATCGGGGCATACGGCGACCCCGGAGGAACTGCTTCGCGTGTTCTTTACGGAATCTATGCACGGTGTCAATGTTGCTTGACGTCACCTGTCGGCATACTCTCTGCTCGGGCGCAGAAAAAGGGATTATCCGCCCGATTTTTCAAGGCACATGTGCCATTTTGAAAAACTCTCCGAATGGACGGAGAGACTGGAAACACTTTGTCGTATGGCATCCGACGGATTTCGCATTACCGACATGCTGGTTTTGTCTCCCGTCGGTGCCGTATGGGCTGAATATGCAAACAAAGATTTGCCGATTGATACATCAAAACCATACCGATATGAAGATTTGTTTCGCGAAAACAGCTTGACGGAATCGCTGAGTGAAGTGGCTGTTTCCTATCGTATTCTGGAAGAAAATCTCATGTCGCTCGGCTTTGATTTCCACCTCGGAAACGAGAGACTGCTCTCTCTTTCGGCAAGACTTTCGGAGGGCGGTCTTTGCGTCGGAGAGTACACATATCATACGGTCGTTTTGCCCGACGGTTTTGTGCCGGACGGCAGTACGGTGAAGTTGCTTTCCGATTTTGCCCGTAGGGGCGGCCGACTTCTTTTTGCGGGGAAACGTCCCCGTTCGATAACGGGAGAGGACGTTTTTTCCGACCTGTGGGACGAGGGACTTCTTCGTCCGCTGTCGAAACGACGGGAAGAGTGCGGGCATCAGTTGACGTCTTACGGCGTGCGTTCTGCTTTTGCTTTTTCGGATGTCCCGTCGGGAAAACGCGCCGACGGCGTACTTTTTACGGCGAGACGAACGGAAACGTGCACCCGTATTTTCGTGCGCAATACATGGCCGGTCGCGCGGCAACTTTCGGTTTCCTTTGGCGGGAAGGAATATTTCTTTGGTCTTGCCGGGAACGGGTACGCCGTTCTGACGATGGGAGAAAAAACGACGGTATACCGTCCGGTGGAAAACACGTACGAGCCGCTTTTGTCTGTACCGACTGTCGCAGACACGCAACACCTGCCGCTTTCGTGTCGCTACCATACGGAATCCCCGAACGTTCTGGTTCTGGATACCTGCACAGCGCTAACGGATGACGGCCGACGGGCAAGCGGATATTTTCTGCATGTCAACGAGGCGGTGTACCGCGGTTTGTCCGGCGTGCATCGTGTGACGGTGGAATATACTTTTATCGCCGCCGAGGTGCCGGACCGTCTGTCCGTTGCGGCGGAGAGCGGGGAAGAACTGGAAGGTGTTTACCTGAACGGCACAAAACTGTCCCCGACAGGGGAGACATATGTGACGGAAGATTTTTCGGTATATGCCGCGAAAGGCCTCGCCGTCGTCGGAGAAAACCGCGTGACTTTGGTTTACCGTATCGACACGACCGATTTGTCTCCCATGGTGGAAGCGTTTGAAACGGAGAGCAATGTATATTTCCGTAAAACGGAACTTGAGTGTGTGTTTGTTCTCGGGGATTTTTCCGTTCGGTACGACGGCTCGTTGTCCTGCAGACGCGGCAGAGAATATCGGGTCATGGAAAATCTTCGCCTTTACGAAGGCAAACCGATCAAGGAGGCCGATGCGCCGTTCTATCGCGGACGTGTTGTATACGACGGAACATTCACGGTGCCTTACCTGTCCGACACGGATGAAAAACTGTTTCTTTCCGTTGCCAACTCTTATCCGGTGCTGACCGTTTCGGTAAACGGCACGGCCGCCGTTACGTCTTTCGGAGGATATATGGATGTGACGGGGCTTGTACGCGCAGGCGAAAATCGGTTGCACATTGTCGCATATACGCGGAACCGCAATCTTTTCGGTCCGCATCATTATTTCAATCTGGATAACGAGTATGTCGGCCCGTCCGTCTTTGCGGGACGGCGCGGTTGGGAAGACAGGTCAAACGCCGAGGTTCCTTTTGCCTGTGTGCCGGTGAATACCTTTGTACCGCATATGTCCGTGGTCAAAGAAGAACTTTCCGGGTACGTCACGCTGTACGCGGTGCATTTATAATCCGAAAACCCGCGCAATTACCGGAATATGCGGTATTTGCGCGGGTTTTTCTTTGTTAAACACCGAAAAGCGACAGTATGAGA
>CAKRWK010000037.1 GCA_934417455.1 uncultured Eubacteriales bacterium | reverse complement strand
GTTATACAGCACGCCGCCCAGCCTCTCCGCACCGACAAAAAACACGACGGTACCGATGCCCCACGTAATGACAAGCCGAAAGCGCGCGATATGCAGCGTGTGGTGCAGGGCCGATTTCAGGATGCCGCCTTCGCAGTGGCAACCGTCTTTTTCGCAAAGTTCCTCAACGTGCACATGTTCGTCCTCCGCGCTCCTGCGGCGGACAAACAGGTCAAGGCAGAACCCCGTCGCCACGCCGACAAGCACCTTTGTCCCCAGAAGCGCGACAATACGGAGCGCGGGCACGCCGTCCGAAATCAGAAGCGGCAGCATCTCGTCGGACGTCGACAGAAATACGGCGACCAGCGTCCCCATGCTGATGATACGCCCGGCATACAGATTAGCGGCTGCGGCGGAAAATCCGCACTGCGGCACGGCGCCGGCAAGTCCGCCGACAAGGGGGCCGAGCGCCCCTGTTTTCTTCATCACCTCTTCCGTTCTTTTCTTGGCCTTATGCTCAATAAATTCCATGAGCAGGTAGGTAAGAAAAAGAAACGGCAGAAGTTTCAGTACGTCGAGAAGCCCGTCAAGCAGAACTTCGTGTAAAAATTCCGTCATTTTTATCTCTCGTCATTCGGCCTTTTGGCCGTCTCTGCACTGTCCGCAAAGTCCAAAAAGCAAAGTTTTATTTTCATTTAATGTAAAATCGGCCGTATTTGCCAATTGTTTGCGCAAAGCGTCCGAAACGTCGTGATTTAGATGAATCAGCCGTCCGCACCGCTCACATTTCAGGTGAAGATGTTCGTCCTTCCCACCGCACGTCATGTACTGATAGGTAAAATGACGCGTGCGACCGTCGGAAATTTTCCGGATTCTTCCCTCTTCTGCCAGTCGGGACAGTTGACGGTACATCGTGCTCCGTCCGCCCTCCTCCGGAAAAAGAGCCTGCGCGATTTCTTCCAGAGAAAACGCGCGGTCGGGGGAGGAGGAAAACATCGAAATCAATTCTTCTCTGCTTTCCGTCCGATATACTTTCATAAGGCAGTTCCCTCTCCGCAGGCAATCGTTTGTTTTTCAAGACAAATTGAGAGTTACTCTCATTTTTGCCTATGTAGTATACACCAAAACCGGCGCAATGTCAAGGGAAAAACGAAAAAAATTCCGGAAGCCGTAACTTCCGGAATTTTTCGGTACAACCGCGGATTATTCGAGTTCAAACGCGCCGGTGTAGAGTTGATAGTACATACCGTGCTCGGCAATCAGTTTTTCATGATTGCCGCGTTCGATGATGCGTCCGTGGTCAAGCACCATGATAACGTCCGAATTACGGACGGTGGACAAACGGTGCGCAATGACAAAGACGGTGCGTCCCTCCATCAGACGGTCCATACCGCGCTGTACAATGGCCTCTGTACGGGTATCGATGGACGAGGTGGCTTCATCGAGAATCATGACGGGCGGGTCGGCCACGGCCGCGCGGGCAATGGCAATCAGTTGCTGCTGCCCCTGCGACAGGTTGGCGCCGTTGCCGGACAGTTCCGTCCGGTAGCCGTCCGGCAGGCGGGTGATGAAATCGTCCGCACCGGCCAGTTTCGCGGCGTACACGCACTCCTCGTCCGTTGCATCCAGATTTCCGTAACGGATGTTGTCCATCACGGTGCCGGTGAAGAGGTTGGTGTCCTGCAACACGATGCCGAGGGAGCGCCGCAGGTCGGCCTTCTTTATCTTGTTGATATTGATGCCGTCATAACGGATTTTGCCATCGGCAATGTCGTAGAAACGGTTGATCAGATTGGTGATGGTTGTTTTCCCTGCACCGGTCGCGCCGACAAAAGCCACCTTCTGTCCCGGTTCGGCAAAGACGGACACATCGTGCAGAACCGTCTTCCCTTCTTCATAAGCAAAGTCCACATCGGTGAGACGGACGTCGCCCTGAAGGAGTGTATACGTGACGGTGCCGTCCCCGTGCGGGTGGCGCCATGCCCATGTACCGGTACGGGCGGCCGACTCGGTCACCGTGCCGTCCTCCGCGACGTTTGCGTTGACCAGCGTCACATATCCGTCGTCAGTCTCGGGTGCCTCGTCCATCAGGGCGAACACGCGCTCCGCGCCGGCAAGACCCATGACAATCACGTTGATTTGCTGGGACACCTGATTGATGTTGCCCGTAAACTGCTTTGTCATGTTGAGAAAAGGAACAATAATATCAATGGTAAACAGCCCCATGCCGACAAGGCGGAGGTTCGGCGTGCCGAGCGACAGGAGCAGGCCACCCACCATGGCCATCAGGACATACATGATGTTGCCGATATTCATGATGATGGGACCGAGCGTGTTAGCATAAGCATTGGCGCGGAACCCGTCGTCGCACAGGCGGTCGTTAAGTTCCCGGAAACTGTCGCGGCATTCGTCCTCGTGGCAGAACACCTTGACGACCTTCTGTCCGTTCATCATTTCCTGAATAAAGGCTTCACTCACCGCTACGGCTTTTTGTTGACGGATAAAGTACTTGGCGGACCCGCCGCCGATTTTACCGGAAACAAATGCCATCAGCGCAACGCCGACCAGCACGAGAAGCGTCAGCCACACGCTGAAATACAGCATGATGAAGAAGACCACCACGACAATCACCGTCGCCTGCACGAGGGACGGAAGCGCGCGGGAAACAAGTTCGCGCAGGGTATCGATGTCGTTGGTATAGTAACTCATGATGTCGCCGTGCTTATGCGTGTCGAAGAAACGGATAGGCAGGCTTTGCATCCTGTTGAACATGGTACGGCGCATCTTGTCAAGGAAGCCCTGCGTCATGTACGCCATAAGTTGCGTGTAGAGCGTGATGGCAATGATGGAAAGAAGGTAGAGACCGAGCAGGAGCATGACCTGCGGAATGATCTCCGCCTTGGCCGACACCCAGTCCCCCGTGTGTATCCATTTGTCGATGGACGCGATGACTTTCTGCAGGAACAGAGCGGGAATGGCGGAAGCGGCGGCGGAAAAGAGAATGCAGACGACCGTCACCGGCAGAAGAACGGGATAAAATCGGCGGAGCATACCGAGCAGGCGGCCGAGCGCGCCGAAATTGATTTTCCGCTTCGGCGGGCGACCGGCGGGGGCGGATTTTCCGGAAGAGCGCATATCAGGCTTCATCGGCGACACCTCCCATCTGCTGTTCGTAAACTTCTCTGTAAATATCGGAGGTGCTCATCAGTTCGTCATGTGTGCCGCGGGCGGCGATACGGCCGCCGTCCATGACGAGAATCATGTCGGCATCCTGCACGGAAGAAATACGCTGAGCAATGATGATTTTCGTGGTTTCGGGAATGTATTTGCGGAAAGCCGCACGGATAACGGCGTCCGTTTTCGTATCGACGGCACTGGTGGAGTCGTCGAGAATCAGAATCTTCGGTTTTTTCAGAAGGGCACGGGCAATGCAGAGACGCTGTTTCTGCCCGCCCGACACATTGGTGCCGCCCTGTTCGATGTGGGTATCGTACCCGTCGGGGAACGACCGGACAAATTCATCTGCACAGGCAAGCCGGCAGGCTTCCTCCATCTCGGCGTCCGTCGCGTTTTCGTTACCCCACCGCAGGTTCTCTTTGATGGTGCCGGAGAAAAGCAGATTTTTCTGCAGAACCATGGCGACGGCTCCGCGCAGCGCACGGATGGAATAATCTCGTACGTCACGGCCGCCGACGGACACCGTTCCCGCCGTTGCGTCATAAAGGCGCGGTATCAACTGCACAAGGGAGGATTTCGACGAACCCGTACCGCCGATGATGCCGACGGTCATACCGGAATCGATGTGCAGGTTGATGTCCGACAGGGCGAAGCGCTCGGCTTTCTCGGAATACTTGAAACCGACATCCGAAAAATCGACAGACCCGTCCGCCACATCGGTCACAGGGTTTTCGGGTTCGGCAATGTCGGGCACCTCGTCGAGCACCTCGCAGATGCGTTTGGCCGACTCGGCCGACATCGTCAACATGACGTAAATCATGGAAAGCATCATGAGGGACATCAGAATCTGCATGCCGTAGTTCAGCATGGCGCTGATCTGACCGACGTTGATTTTCGCACCCATGCCTTCAATGGCCATTTTCGAGCCGATAATCAGCACAAAAACCATGTTGAAGTAAAGACATATTTGCATAAGTGGAGTATTCAGCGCAACAATGCGCTCCGCTCTTGTGAAATCTTTGCAAATGGTCTCGGACGCTTTTCCGAATTTTTCTTTTTCGTATTCTTCTCTGGCAAAACCTTTGACAACACGCATACCGCGCACGTTTTCTTCAATGGATTCGTTCATCCGGTCATATTTGCGGAACACATTCCGGAACGCCGGCATCGCGCGTTTTCCGATAAAGAAGAGCCCCACGCCGAGAACGGGGATGACAATGACGAACATCATGGAGAGCGCTCCGCCCATCACGTAGGCCATAATCACGGCGAACACGAACATCAGCGGACTGCGCACGGCCATGCGAATCATCATCATGAACGCCATCTGCACATTGGAGACGTCCGTCGTCATACGGGTCACGAGGGAGGACGACGAAAAGCGGTCGATGTTGCGGAAAGTGAACGACTGAATCTTATCGAACAGGTCGTGGCGCAGGTTGCGGGCAAATCCGGCCGAGGCTTTGGCGCAGGTGTAGCCGGCAAGTCCGCCACAGGCCAGCGAAAGTATCGCCATGACGACCAGAATGATGCCCGTTCCAAGAATATCTCCGGGGCCGGCACCGGCACTGATACGGTTGATAAGATCCGCCGTGTAGAACGGTATCAGGCATTCGATAACCACTTCTCCGATGATGAAAATCAGCGTCAGAACGGTCGAAAGTCGGAATTCCCTGATACATCCGGCAAGTCTTTTAATCATACTGTTATCCTTTCTTTCGTACTTGTTAACCATTCTATTTTAGTGCATGAATTTTTAATTGTCAATGGACTTTTTGTGAATTTTGGGTCAGCGGTGCGCCCTGTATCGACGAAAAATCTGCGCTTTTTACAGGTTTTTTAAAATATTTTTTGTAAGGGCTTGACAAAAAGCAAACACTATGTTAGAATGAGGACAAAGATAACTTTTATATTATTAAATATTATTATTTAAGGAGATAAGGATATGCCCGATATCAAGTACGAAGTGATTGACCGCATCGGCATCGTGAGCGAAGGAACCAACGGCTGGAACAAGGAACTGAACCTTATCAGCTGGAACGAGCACGAACCGGTATATGACATCCGCACATGGGCACCCGACCATGTCAAAATGGGAAAAGGCGTGACCATTTCCGCTTCGGAAGCCAAGGCTCTTCGCGACATGCTGAACAAACTGAACCTTGACTGACTTCCGTCTTCTCCTACATAAGGGCGTTGCTTTTATACTGAGCAAAGCGGGGCACACGGCATAAACTCCGGGGAGCGACTTCTGCCCCGACGGATTCTGCCATGCGTCCGGACGCACTGCGGTGCGCGCTTTTGTCTCCGTGTTTTATGCATGCCCTTTTTTCTTTCCGCCCGCAGGCGGCACCGACGAAAGGAAATGCAATGAAGATACTGATTGTCGACGACGAGGCGGAAATCCGCCGGGTGCTGCGGCTTCTTCTCGAAACGCAGAACAACGAAATAGCGGAAGCGCCGAACGGAAAGGGCGCCATCCGCCTGATGAAAGAAGACCCGACATTCGACCTCATCATCATGGACGTCATGATGCCGGTGCTCTCCGGTATCGACGCCGTGCGCGAAATCCGCACATTCTCCGACGTTCCCGTTCTTTTTCTGTCCGCAAAATCCATGGACAACGACAAAAAGAACGCATACGAGGCCGGCGGCGACGATTATCTCGTCAAACCCTTCTCCTCAAAAGAACTGATGATGAAAGTGGATGCGCTCACACGACGCTACAACCTGTACAAAGCCAAAGGTACCGCACTGGAAGACGGCGCCGTCCGGCTGGCAGGCGACGTAATTCTGAACCCGCAGAAACGGGAGGTAACAAAGAGCGGTACCCCCATCGACGTGCGGGACAAAGAAATGGACGTGCTTATCTACCTCGTCAAAAACCGCGGCCGTGCTGTCAACCCGGAGGAGCTGTACCGTGACGTATGGGGAGAGATTCCTCTGCCGTCCTCCGGTAACACCGTCACCGTCCACATTCTGAATCTTCGCCGCAAACTGGAAGACACGCCGTCGTCACCGAAAATCATACGCACCATATGGGGGAAGGGGTATCAGATTGACTGAGAAAAAAACGAAGGTTCTGAAAGCCAAACGCGGCATGTATTCCCTGCGCACCGGTCTTCTGATTCTCGTAATTGTCGGCATTCTGGCCGCCGCAGCCGTCTATGTTATCGTCCACGCGGTCAGTGCCGCCGCCATTGACAAATACTGCATTACAGAAAGCCGAAAAGAAAGCCGCCGTGACGGTTATTTTGCCGATTTGCAGCGGTATATCAAGGAAAGAGACATCGGCACGGCCGACCTCTCCGAACTGAACGACTGGCTCGACACCAACCGCTATGTTTATCTCCTCCTTTATAAGGACGACCTGATGATATGGTCGTCCGAAAAGCGAAATACGCATATGGTGGAACAGTTGCCCGGCATCGGTCTTACCGTCGGTTACCCGAACGACGAGGAAATGCGCAAGAAAGCGGAAGAGCAGGATATGTATGCGCTGGCATTGTCCGACATGACCGTTCTCTGCTCTATCGCGGAATTTACGGAATATATGTATTATGACATTGCGAACATCGGCAGTCTTCTCGCCGCCATGGTGACGCTGGCCGTCATTCTGATTCTGTACTTTCACTGGATTTCCGGCCGCATTTCCCTACTCGCGCAGGACGTGACCGCCGTCACGGCCGGCGATATGTCGCACGCCATTCACTTTGACGGCATGAATGACGAAATTTCCGCGCTGTCCGCACATGTGGAGGGCATGCGGAGTTCCATCGTCAACACGCTGGAAAGCGAACGGGAAGCCATCAATGCCAACACGGAACTGATTACCGCCATGTCTCACGACATCCGCACACCCCTGACCGTTCTGCTCGGATACCTCGACATTCTGCAACTTCATACGGAAAACGCGACAAACGCAAAATATCTGAAGGCGGCGGAAGATACGGCGTTACGTCTCAAAGGGCTGTCTGATGATATGTTCCGTTATTTCGTGGCTTTTTCGGGACGGGATATGGACATTTCTCTGCAACCGTATGAAGCCGAAGTACTTCTCTCCCAACTTCTTTCCGAACACGTTCTTCTCCTGCGCGAAAACGGGTATGACATTCGCGTTCATACGCAGGACGCACTGCCCGAAGACTTGCAGATATTTACCGATGCGCCGAAACTCATGCGCATTATTGACAATATATTCTCCAATCTTTCCAAATATGCTGACCGCTCATTCCCGGTTTTTATTACATCAACACTCGGAGTTGCAAGCATTTCTTTACATTTCAATAATAAAATACGCAACGACAACGCCATTGTTGAGAGTTCCGGCATCGGCCTGCGGACGTGCGAACGACTGGCGCAGGCCATGCGCGCCGTCTTTTCCGTCGAGACGACGGAAACCGAATACTCCGTTCGTCTGACCCTGCCGACGGCCGCGCCCGACGCGACGGACACAGAGAAAGAAGGTACCGAGGATTGATTTCCTTCTCCCCCATCTCCGAAAGTTTTCTTCATACGCTCCCGGACGAAGCCCAAGACCGCGCAGCGGAATTTTCCGATGCCGAAGAGGTGCTCGGTTGCTTCTCACACGGCTGTCTGCTCCTTCGGGCGGAGCCCTACCCCGGGCTGTATTCGTTCTTTATGCCGGAACCGTACGGAGAGGACGCCGACCCGGACGGGGCACTGGCGGACGTGGAACGCTACGCCGTATGGCAGGAAGTGCCCCTGCACTACATCTGCGTACCGGCCGAGGCACTGCCGCTTCTGACTTCCCGCTACCGCCACACGGATATAAAAGCCGTTCTCCCCGACAACTCGTTCTTTGCCGTGACCGTGCATTCGGAAACGGAAGACATCGATGAAATTCCGACTTTGCGCGGTGCCCTCGTTACGCTGAACCGCCCGACGAAAAAAGACGCGGTGGCATACGAAATGCTCTGTCGCGACAGGGAGACAACGGAAAATTACGGATACGACGTGCTGGCCGACCACCCGGAGGCAGGCGGAAAGGAACTCATCGCCCTGGCACTCGAAGATTTTGATGCGGGTGTATCCGTACCGTTTGCCGTCCGTGATGAGGGCGGCCGTTTTATCGGTGAACTGGTGTTTGACAGTTTCGACTGTCGCGGCGGCGCCAACCTTGCCGTGCGCATTCTCCCGTACTTCCGCCGTCACGGATACGCCCTCGACGCCGTCCGTACCGCCCTGACATATGCAAAAGAAACGCTCGCGCTTTTCCGCGTGCATGCCGTCTGCAAAAAGACGAATGCCGGCGCCCGCGCCCTGCTGCATGCCGCTTTTGCCGAGGAACACGAGACGAACGACGACTGCGTACGGTACCTCACCCGGTTCGAAGAGGTTTTATGAGAACCCCGCACCCTACATAAAGGGCACGGATTCTTCGGAATCCGTGC
>CAKRWK010000036.1 GCA_934417455.1 uncultured Eubacteriales bacterium | reverse complement strand
AAAAAGACCTGACGACCATGCGGGAAACCACCATGCCGGCCGTCGAAGCCGCGATTGACCTTCTTTTACCGGACGGGGTTCTGATTATCGCTGTGGACCCGGGACATGAGGAAGGCGCAAGGGAAGGGAATATGCTCCGTTCTTATTTTGAAACGCTCAGCCGATTCAAAATCTGCGCGTCGGAATTCCGCATTCTGAATTCGCCGACGTCCCCGTATTTCTTTCTTGTGGAAAAACACCCGTAAGGAATGTAAGCCCGAACGACGGAGGAGGCGGCTATCCGCATTCTCCGTCGTTTTTACGGGATTCTGTTTTCCGGCATATTGCCTCTTTTGTATTCTTTCGGCAGTACACCGACGTATCTTTTGAAAATTTTTGCAAAGTGCGAGCGGTTCTCAAATCCGCAGGCTTCGCTTACCTCGCCGACGTCGAGAGCGCCTTCCGCCAGCATCTTTTTTGCTTCCTGTATACGGACATTATTGAGGAACGAAAGAAACGTCGTTCCCGTGATGGCTTTGAATTCATGAGCGAAATAATATTTGCTGATGTGAAGGTAATCCGCCACATCGTCCAGCGTGATATTTTTCGGAAATGCGGATTCCATAAAACGGATGGCTTCTCTGATACGGGAAAAGGAGTCCGAAAGGTCGTTTTTTTCCGCCGTCGGACGACTGTGGTAGCGGCAGATATGCGTGAGAACGGAAAGACAGAGGGCGCGCAGCCGCGCGACGCGGTACGGTCTGTCCGCATGTGCGTATTCTTCGGAAAACGTGTCGAGGAGCGTTGCCAATGTTTCGTCGCGGAACACGTGGTCAAACATCAGCGAGCTGGTGTCGATACCGTTCTGCCGTCCGAAGGAACGGTCAATGATCAGACAATCATATGTATACGCTTCTTCGCCCGTGCATACCGCGTGTAGGTGATTGGCACTCAGAACAGCGAACTCACCGGCGGAAAAGGGAAACATATCCCGATTGTCTTTCAGGCTGGCGTGCCCCTGTCTTCCGAACAGAATTTCTATATTTTCATGCCAGTTGATAGGCGGTATTCTGTGCGATGACATGGTATATATCCTGTGAAAAATGAAGGGAAGCGTCGCGTTTTCCAGTCCGTGTATTTCATATTGATTCTGATTCATGAAAAATTTTTCCTCCCCGCTCTTATTCCGCAATATAAAAGCACAAATCGCAAGAATGGAACTTTACAATCCGATAAATTTATTATACAATATCCAATGGAATAAGTCAACAGCAATTTTGAAGGAGAAAAAATATGTATCGTTTTCCTGTGGGAGTTATTACGGATTCCTTTCGCACGGACATTTATACTGCCGTGAAGAAAGCCGCCGCCATCGGCGTCAACGGCATTCAGATGTACGGCGTCAGCGGTGCGACCTCGGCCGAAGAACTGGTCGGCGAGCGCCGGCGCGACCTTCTTCGTTTTGTCGAAGACCACGGACTGAAATTTTCCGCTATCTGCGGCGACTTCGGTCTCGGCTTTACTCATAAAGAGAAAAACCGCGAGTTGATTGAAAAATCCAAACGGGTCATGGTCATGGCGATGGATTTGGGTACCAATATCGTGACGACGCACATCGGCGTCGTGCCGGAGGACACGGCCTCCGAAACATACGGCGTTATGCAGGAGGCCTGTTTTGAACTTGCCCGTTATGCCGACAGTATCGGCGCCCACTTTGCGGTGGAAACGGGACCGGAACCGGCCGTAACGCTGAAAAAGTTTCTTGACGGTTTGCATTCTACGGGCGTGGCCGTCAACCTTGACCCGGCCAATCTTGTGATGGTAACGGGAGATGACCCCGTGGCGGCTGTCCACACCCTGAAAGACTATATTGTACATACGCATGCCAAAGACGGCGTGATGGTGCGTCGCCGTCCGGCGGATATGACGGACGAGGAAGCAGAGCGTACGGAACTCTGGCGCGAACTTCCGCTCGGCGAAGGAAACGTCCCGTTTGCCGATTACCTGAAAGCACTGGAAAAAGTCGGCTACCGCGGATTTCTGACCATTGAAAGAGAAGTGGGCGCCGACCCCGAAGGCGATATACAGAAGGCAAAAGATTTTCTTTGCCGCATGATGGAGGAAACAAAATGAAACACACAATAGCCGTTATCGGTTGCGGCCGTATTGCGAACGCCGCCCACCTGCCCGCGCTTTCCCGCATTCCCGATGTGCGTATCAAATACGGATGCGACATTATCCTTTCCAAGGCGGAGGCCGCAAAGGCGGCTTTTCCGAACATCGAACAGGCGGTGGAAGACTATCATACCGTTCTTGCCGACCCCGAGGTGGAGACTGTTTTCGTATTGACTCCGAATGCGGTACACTATACGGTGACCATGGATGCGCTTCGTGCCGGGAAGCATGTGTTCTGTGAAAAGCCGATTGCCGTCAGATACGCGCTTGCCGAGGAGATGGAAAAAGAGGCCAAGGCACAGGGAAAACTTCTGAACATCGGCGTCTGCAACCGGTATCAGAAATCCGTGGAGATGCTTGCCGATATGAACCGGAAAGGCGAGTTCGGGCATATTTACCACGTGTGCTGCTCTTTCCGCAGTCGCCGTTCCATTCCCGGTCTCGGCGGTGCTTTCACCACCAAGGCGGAATCCGGCGGCGGTGTCCTGATTGACTGGGGCATTCACTTTTTCGACTTGATTCTGTATATTCTCGGTGAGAGCCGCGTGACGGAAGTCATGTGCGATACGTACAGCGAACTGGCGAAAGACATGAAGTCTTACCGGTATGAGTCCATGTGGGCAGAGGATACCGGAGACGTGGAACACGGTACAAACGACGTGGAAGAATTGGCTTCCGGTTATATTCGTACGCCGTCGGCCGGCATTTCTTTCACCGGCGCATGGGCGCAGAACATTCCGAAAGAGGAAATGTATATTGACTTCCTCGGAGACAAGAAGGGCGCGCGTCTCGATTACTGCGGGCACTTCACGCTCTTTGACGGCGAAACTCTGAAAACGGAAACGCCGGAATATGACATTCCGAATATGTACGAAGTGGAGGACAGAGCCTTCCTTGTCGCCACGGAAACGGGTGAAAAAACGCGCAGTTACATCGACAATATTCTTCCGAGCGCGAAACTGCTTGAGGACTTGTACGCTTCTGCCGCACAGCACAAGCACAACTGAAAAAAGAACGGGCGGACGGCTCTTTCAGCCGTCCGCCCATTCTTTTTCGCGAAGCATTTTTCTTCGCACATGTCCAAGATGCCTTTCGAAGGCCCCGCTGTTTATAAATTCCGCAAGAATATATTGGTCCATAACCGGAACGGAGCAGGAAGCGTGTGCCGTCTTTTCTTCGTATGTATCGGAAAGACTTTCCGGTAAAATCATATATCCGATGCGCATGGCAGGGGACAGGCTGCGCGAAAATGTGTTGATATAAAGAACGGTGTCTGCAGTGTCGAGCGAATAGAGAGAACGGATGGGGTGACCGGGTCTGAAAAACTCACTGTCGTAATCGTCTTCCACGAGAAAGGCACCATGCCGTCTCGCATAGGAAAGATACGAAAGGCGGCGGGGCAGCGGCGTGGTGATGCCGGTCGGAAAACTGTGAAACGGCGTAACGTGCAGGACGTCCGGCGCGGCGGATTCCAGTACACTGTCGGAAAGTCCGTCCGTTCCGAGCGGCAGAGAAACAACGCGACAACCCATGGAAGTATAAGCGTCGTATATTTTGTGATAAGAAGGTCTTTCTATTCCGTACAGTTTGTTTCTGCCTAACATTTTCGCCGCAGTTTCGTACAATTGCTCGGAACCGGAGCCGATGACAATGCGATGCGGGTCCGCCTGCATATCTCTGTAACGGGCGAGATACGCCGAAAGCGCATTACGCAGGACGGCGCATCCGCGCGGCGGTGCGGGAACAAAAAGTCGTTCGCCCGCTTCGGAGAGAACCTTTCTCACCGTGCGGAACCAAACGGAATACGGAAAATCTTCGGGCGGAAAATGTCCCGTATCGGCAAGCGGCGCATAGGTTGGGGAAGCGTTTTTTTTCATCGGATACGCATGCGCGGATACGAAATATCCCCGTCTTTCCGACGGCAGAACCAAACCTTCGTCTGCCAGTTCCGCATAGGCTTTTTCTACCGTGATGAGACTGTAACCGCAAAGGTCTGCCATCCGACGTTTGGAAGGCAGGCGACTGCCGGCCGGGTACTCTCCGCTGTATATTTTCGATTTTATTTCTTTATATACGGTTATATATTTGTTTTCCATCTGGCTATATAAAAATATTTCCTTTTGACTATTTACATATGACCACAATGATATTATAATCTCCTTATATTCATTTGTCAAGGAGAAAAAACATGTCTGTACAACAAAAAAACCGTCAGTTACTGCTTCGCATGTGCATAACCGCCATGTTGACGGCCGTCAACGTGGCCATGAGTTCGTTCGGCGTTCCCGTTCCCGGCGGACATCTTTACCTGAACGACGTGATTATCTGCACGGCGGCTATTATACTTGACCCCGTCAGCGCCTGTTTTGTCGGCGGTGTCGGTGCCTTTCTCGGTGATTTGTTCTTTTATCCGGCGCCGATGTTTGTATCGCTTGTCACGCACGGGTTGCAGGCACTTGTCATTTCGCTGATTGCCCGTCACGCGCTGAAAAAACATCCGGTTTTTGCGTCCGGCGTCGGTGTTGCCGTCGGTGCCGTTATCATGGTTGTCGGCTATTCGCTCGGCCGCGCTTTCATTTACAGCACGCCGGAGTACGCATTGCTGAAACTGCCGTTTCAGATTCTGCAGGCTACCGTCGGTGCCGTCGCCGGTATGGTGCTTTGTTATCCTTGCGGCATTCGCCGTTTTTCGGAAAAATATCTTACACCTTCCGGGAAAACAGAAGAAACCGGAAAATGACAAAAAGGGAAGGGAAAACCGGGAATTCCGGATTCCTCTTTCCTTTTCGGAAACCAAAAAGCAGCGGGAGGATACCTTATCGCGGTATCCTCCCGCTGTTTTATGCGCCACTGCAAGACGCGACGATACTCATAACGACAGAGCGAGCACTAAGATGAGCAGTGCGAATAACGAAATTCTCATAATACTGATAATAAAGCCTGCTTTGGCAAAACCATTGTACCGTTCATAACGGTCACTTCGCGAAATGCCGACGCGGCAGATAATAAAACTTGTTATTCCGAGCGGAAAAAAGAGTGAAAAGAGAAATCCTAAGATGCCGAAGACATTCTCTCCTTCCGGCTTTGAAACAAGACCATATGAATCTTCGTTCAATGGTTTTCCGCAGCAGGGACAGAATGTGGCATTTTGAGGAATTTCGGCAGAACAGTGCGGGCAGAACATAATAAATCTCCTTCTTTGATAAAAGTATGGGAAAACAAAAAGTGCGCCGACCGAAGCCTGCGCACGAAAAACGCAAACTCCGATTGTCGCCAAACAAACTGAATAGTACGGGCGTAAGATTAACGCACTGCCTACCGTGGAGATTTGCATTTTTACCGTATAAAAGGCGTGCGAAAGAGGGTATACCCCCACAAAAAAAGGACACCCGGTACTTTATATTCAGTTTGTTTGGCACTTTCATTATAACACACGATATTTGCTTTGTCAATACTGTAATGAGCAGATGATAACATCCGGTCGGAACAGCGTTACCTGTTCCGACCGGATGTGTCTGTTATGTACTGTTTCGGTGTCTGGCCGAAATATTCGGAAAATGCCCGATAAAAAGAACGTGTCGCGCAAAAACCGCATTTTGCCGAAATCTCTTCCATGGTGAGGTCTCCCCGCAAAATCAGCGGAACGGCCTCTTCCAGGCGCAGGCGACTGATGTATTCGCGGAAATTGATTTTCAGTTTTTGACAAAAAATATGGGAGATATGACTGCGGCTGAAATGCAATGCGTCGGCAACGTTTTGCAGGCTGATATTTTCGAGACAGTGCGTCCGACAGTAACTCAGAACGTCATACACCGTATCATGCGATATATTTTCCCGTCTCACCGTACCCGACAGTTCTGCGAGTTTTCCCGTCAGAAGTGCGAGGTACGCCCTTCTGACAGCGAAAGAAGAAGTTTCGTACTGCGAGAGGATTTCATCAAGAAGAGCCGGAATCGTGGTTTTTTCCAAGAGTTCCGCCGGGATATGCGGGGAAAGCGGAATCTGCTCCGTCAGAGTACAGAGAAGATCGGGGGTGTCATCGGGGGAAAAAATCAGTTTGACGGTCTCCACCTCACAGCGCGCCGTGTAACTGTGGATGACATCGGGAAAGACAAAAATCAGGTCGCCCGCACGCATTTCGTAAGAAGAGCCGTTCAGCGTTGCGGTGGCGGCGCCGCTTTGTAGGCGGACGATTTCCAAGGCACGGTGCAGATGCGGCGGATAGGCGATGATGTGGTTTTGGAGAATCTGTGCTTCCTTATAAATCTGGTGAAAAAGTGCCATATTTTCTCACAGCGATATTTTTGTCACTGTTCCTGCCGTTTTTGTCATTGATTATAGCACAATTTGTGATATAATGCAAGCATGGAGGTGATGTTTTATGGATAAAAACATACATTCGTTATTTTCGGACTTGCCGGTCGGGCTATCTTCTGCCGTATATGCGGACGGTGCACCGATAAACGGTTATCGCGGCTATCTGCGACCGCAGGATGACAGGGAAGCGAAGCGGCGCGGCGACATATGCGTGTCGGCCGTCAAAGCCAACATGATAGGCGATTTTGAACGAAATGAAACGGATGCCGAAAGGGAAGGAACCGTTCCCGACCGGATGGTGCATGTCTCCACTTTCACAAAAATCGGTGACATGATTTATATGACGTACTATGCCAATACTTCCACGGGAGAGGAAGACCCGAAGTATCAGGAAGCGCGTCTTGCTTTCTGTCGGGAAGCGGAGCCCGAAAATAAAACTATCCTCTGCCTGCAAAAGGTAGGGGATGTATGCGGCGGAAAAACCGTGACGGCCGTTTACGATACGGTGCTCATGCAAAAGGACGAGGATGTTCTGTTTCTCCTGTGGACGGCCGCGCTCGACGGTATGTATTACCGGCTGTACCGGACATTCGATGTGGAAAAACGAAAACTCGGCGACATCGGGGTCAACCGCCTGCAGGTCGGAGACATTACGGTTGACTTTTCTACCGAAGGTATCAAGGGCGCGTTGGCCGAAAATCATATTCCGCAGAAACGGATGTTCAACGATATAGGAATTATGCAGAAACTTTCCGTGCGGAAGGAAAACGGTGAGGACGTCTTTTACACGGGCGCATATTCCGGTTTTCTCAATTTTATCGTCAAAAGCCGCGATTTTGTCACATGGGAGTATGTTTCAGCTCCCGATTTTGTCAACTTTTCCAAGTGGGAGAATGCTGTTTATGTTCTTTCCGATCGCGTGTATTATTTTGTCAGACAAGACGAATGTATGCAGGGCTTTCTGACGTATTATGACCTGACGACGAAAAAATGGCAGGCGCCGACGCTGATTTCCGATTGCGGTTCCCGCTCGGATTTTCTGTTGTATGACGGACGCCTGTATCTCATTTCGGCGCCGAAGGACAGGAACGGTTTCGGGATTACGAAAATATGCACGGACGACCTTATGAACAGCGTTCCCGTGCTGGTCGCCGACTTTTCGGAAAGTTGTTTTTATCCGTACACGAAAATATATGACGGGCAGGTGTACGTTTCTTACACGGTTGACCGAAAACACATCCGCCTGTCACACTTTCCCGCAGAACTGCTCGGAACGGAGGAAACACATGCATAATCCGTCCGTACGTTTTCGTTTTTTTCGGTATGTCTTCTGGGCGGTTGTTACCACCGGAGTCAGTTGGTGTGCGTACACGGTTTTTGCCAATGTGCTGACCTTGACCCCGATTTCGCAAACCGCGCTTGTAACGGTTTCCAATATTGCCTCTTGGATATGCGCCGTTACGTTTTCCTATATCATCAACCGCGTTCGTGTTTTTCGCAGCGCGGAAACCACCCCCTCCGCCGTGATGGCGGAAGCCCTGAAATTTTACGGTTCGCGTCTTGCGGTCGGCGTGGTGGAAACGGCTTTGGTGCCTATTCTCATCTGGCTCGGGGTAGACGGCAGTTTTTTCGGCGCGGCCGGGTTGCCGGCGAAAATCGTGTCCACACCGATAATTATATTGATGAATTATCTTATCGGCCGGTTTTTTGTTTTTCGTCGTATAAAAGGAGGTGCGGATACGTTGCCGAACGAGGGCAGTGACTGCATGCGTAAAGCCTGAGGTACCTGCGGCATGCGTTTAGATGAAAGGGAATCTGTTTCTCTGGGCTTTCCGCAAGATGAAGGTTGTAGACTGCAATAAAGGGCACATAGCATCATGCGCTTAACGGAGAAATTATGCCAATTTACACTTGTTACCATGGCTTGTTCTTTTTCTTTTCCTCGGCGCGTTTCTTTGTATAAGATCCTATGATGACAGCCTTTTGCTTTTTCTTTGCTTCGGGCGTTTTTTGCTTTCACGTATTTGCCCTTTTCGAGAGGTTTCCACTATTATTTACTTTATCACTATATCTTCCGGTTTTGTAATTACATTACTACAACAATGAGAGAATTTCTCTCAAATGAAAAGGAATGAGCCCAGTTCAATACCGAGCCCATTCGAAAGCAATTTAATATTTAATTTTTGTCTAAACTTTTGGGTCACTTCACACGCCCCGCCGGGGTGTTTTCTTTTGCTTACCCATGACCTTCTCCGA
>CAKRWK010000035.1 GCA_934417455.1 uncultured Eubacteriales bacterium | reverse complement strand
GACGCGAACATAGCGAAAGATGACGCAAATACGTTCTTTCCCGTCGTGGCGATACCGGCAGCCACACTCATCATGTTTCCCTCGGCAATGCCGCAATCAAAAAAACGGTCGGGAAACTTCTTTTTGAACATGCAGGTCTTGGTGGCGGCGGCAAGGTCGGCGTCGAGGACGACAAAATCGTACTTCTCACCGAGCGCGGCCAACGCCATACCGTATGCTTCGCGGGTTGCTTTCTTTTCCATTTTATTACTTCCCTTCCTTATCCAAGGCGGCGGCAATGGCGGCAAGGTCGGCCATGGCTACTTCATATTCTTCTTTTTTGGGGGCTTTTCCGTGCCAGTCGCACGAATTTTCCATATAAGAGACTCCTTTTCCTTTGACGGAATGCGCAATGATAACGGTGGGCCGGCCCTTCACGGTTTCCGCCTCGGCAAAGGCGCGGTCAAGTGCGGCAAAATCGTGCGCGTCCACCGAAATGACATGCCAGCCGAAGGCACGGAATTTCTCGTCGTGCGGTGTCGGATTCATGACATCGGTGATCTTTCCGTCAATCTGCAAACCGTTGAGGTCGAGCACAGCGCAGAGATTATCGAGATGATAGTGCGCGGCAAACATGGCCGCTTCCCATACCTGACCTTCTTCGCTTTCGCCGTCACCGAGAACGGTGTACACGCGATAGGGGTGTTTGTCGGTTTTTCCGATAAGTGCCATGCCGCAGGCGGCGGAGATGCCGAGGCCGAGAGAACCGGTAGACATATCCACGCCGGGGGTTCCTTTCATATCGGGGTGGCCCTGCAGGCGCGCGCCGATTTTGCGCAAAGTTTTCAATTCTTCAACGGGAAAATATCCGCGATGCGCCAGTACAGAATAGAGCGCCGGCGCAGTATGTCCTTTCGAGAGAACAAAGCGGTCGCGCTCCGACGCTTTCGGGTCGGTGGGGTCAATATTCATTTTTTCAAAGTACAGATACGTAAGAATATCCGCAATCGAAAGAGAGCCGCCCGGGTGGCCGCAACCGGCGTTATACACGCCTTCCACAATTCCGACGCGTACGTCATTGGCAATCTTTTTCAGTTCCAGAATACGGGATTCAGTTATCATTTGCCGTGCCTTTCCGTAGGGGTTGTTTTCCCTAAATATATTATCTGTTACATTTTACACTATGTCGGGAGGATTGTCAAGTTATTTTCCCCCGATATTTCGCGCTTTGGAAGATATTTTTCCCCGTTGTGAAAAAATTTACTTTTTTTCGTGGTTGCGCCGCCACGAAAAAAGAGTTGCCGATGAGGGCAACTCTTTTTATGTAGGTAGACTCAATATAATCTTCTCGTCTTAATCTGCACGAAAGAACCGATAAGGAACAGGACACCGGCCAGCACCAACTGAGAAACGTTCACGGTGAGAACCTTGAGATCCACAGTGCCCCAGTTGAGGGTAGTGGTGAATTCCGTCCACAGACGAGGAAGAAGCAGAGCTATGGCTGCGCCGGCAAGAGCAGACGTACCGAGCATTTCAATCCATTTGAGAAGGGCGAAAGCGATAATGGCAATCACAAGGCCGATGACGCCGGCGATAATGTAGACAAGCGTTTTTTTGTCATCACCGGAGAGAGCCTCGATTTTCGGCAGAAGCAGGTATGCACCGTAGAAAGCGCCGCCGCCGAACACGCCGAGAACGCAGAGCCAATAGAGATACTTGAAGAGAAGCGCGGCCACAAGACCGACAATACCGCCGACAACCAACTGAAGAGTCATGTTGACGTCAATCTTCAAAAGTTTGGCGATGGGCTCAGCCAGCCAGAGATAACCGCCGAGGAAACCGACAACGAGGAAACCGAGGAACTTCTCGATACCGAGCAGTTTCTTACCGAACAGAAGCACGACAACTGCCAGCGCCACAAGAATGATTTCGGGCAGCAACTGATACACGCCGCGAAGCGCCGCGATACCGTCATGCATCCAACCGGTGCGTATAAATTCTTTGAGCTTATCAAGGATGTTTTGCACAATTTCCATATGTATTCCTCTTTCTCAGCTGTCCAGCCGGATTTATTTCATACATATTATAGCATGGGCTTTTTCAAATTGCAATAGTTTTTTTTAATTTTTTTCAGAATTTTCGGAGTTTTTTGTGCCGCTGTCGCAGGCATACGCGAAGGCGGCGGCAAAAGCGACGAGCGCCACGGCTCCGACGGCAATGACAGCGCCCCATGAAACGGCATCTGCACCGGTGAAGTCAAAGCTGCCCGTATCCGCGTTCTGCAAGTGGGAGAACACAGCGATAACGATGTAAACGACAGCCGCAAGAACAACGAACCCGGTCGCAGGATAAAGCACTTTACCCACCTTGTCCACCCGCATGCGCTCCGAGAAACGCAGACGCGTGGGCATATCGGCGGTAAAGTCGATAAGATTACCGAGATAAAGCATGGCGGCAACGAGAATCAACGTTTCGGGCACCATATAAGTCGCATTGTAACCCAAAGAGTACAGAAGCGCGGCACTGTCGGGGATGGAAAGACCGGCCCATACGGTGGCACCGGAAATCACGTGGCAGACGTAACGCAGAAGGCAGACGAGAAACGCACCGGCGGTCAGACAGACAGCCTGCGGTGCTTTCAGCGGGCGGAATACACCGCCGAAACCGAGAACGGCAAACGCAATGATATAATCGAGCAGAATGACGGCCAGAACAGACTGCCAACCGGTCACATACGACAGAGATTTCAAGCCGAGAAGTTGCTGCACGACGGCATACACGAGCGCCGACGGAAGGCTGTATTTCAGCCCGTGGCGATAAGCGAGAATCACAATGGGCAATGCGGACGCCGCCGTAACGGAACCGCCGTACGGAAGGTCAATCAGTTTGATAAGACTGAGCACGGTGGCCAACGCCACGAGAACAGCGCATTCCGCCATGCGGCGGACAGGGGACATGGTTTTCATCTTTTTTCTCCTATGAGTAAAATTAAGAAGCGATACCGGACGGATAAAATCGTGCGGTATCGCTTCTTTCGGCAATCTCCCTACGACGGCATTATCCGTATCAGGTCAAAGGGTCCGGAAAACTCCGTCTCAGCCCGCCTTCCGCAAAAGAAGGCGGCGGCAATGCCGCGTTGGCTCCCCTGATTCTGTTCGATATTCGTTTTTGACGGTGGACAGTATAGCACGTCTCTTCCCTTTTGTCAAGGGTTTAGGACAAACTTTTGCAAAAATCTCCGTCAGTCACGGAAATAAAGGTCGCGGGTGTACACTTTTTCCCTGACGTCCGAGAGTTCCTCGGAAAAACGGTTGGCAAGAATAACGTCCGCCGTCCGCTTGAACTCGTCAAGGTCGCGCACAACGCGGCTCCCGAAAAATTCGTCCTCTTTCATCGCGGGTTCGTAGACGACGACGGGAATGCCCTTGGCCTTTATACGCTTCATGACGCCCTGAATGGAAGACTGACGGAAATTGTCCGAACCGGCCTTCATTGTCAGACGGAACACGCCGACGGTCTTCGGATGCTTTGCAATGACGGTGTCCGCAATGAAATCCTTTCTCGTGCTGTTGGCGGAAACGATGGCCGAAATGATATTCTGCGGCACGTCGTTGTAGTTGGCAAGAAGTTGCTTTGTATCTTTCGGCAGGCAGTAACCGCCGTAACCGAAAGATGGGTTATTGTAATGGTTGCCGATACGCGGGTCGAGACAAACGCCTTCGATGATAGACTTTGTGTTCAAGCCGCGCACCTGCGCGTAAGTGTCGAGTTCGTTGAAGTAAGAGACGCGCAGGGCAAGATAGGTGTTGGCAAACAGTTTGACGGCCTCCGCCTCGGTCGGATTCATAAAGCGGACTTCGATGTCCTTTTTGAGCGCCCCCTCGCAAAGCAGGCGGGCAAACGTTTCGGCCGCCTCTTTCAGGCGGGCACTCTCCTGCGGATAGCCGACGATGATACGGCTCGGCCAGAGGTTGTCGTACAGTGCCCTTCCCTCGCGGAGAAATTCGGGGCTGAACAGAATGTTTTCGCAACCGAACTTTTTCCGCACGTCTTCCGTATAGCCGACGGGGATGGTGGATTTGATAATCATGACGGCCTCCGGATGAACCGAAAGCACCTGCCGGATAACGCTTTCGACGGAACCCGTGTCAAAGTAATTTTTTGTCGGGTCATAGTTGGTCGGCGTACAAATAATAACGAAGTCCGCATCGCGGTAGGCAGAGTCTCCGTCCGTCGTCGCATGCAGACGGAGGTTTCCCTTTTTCAGATATTCCTCGATTTCCTTATCGGCAATCGGAGAGACGCCGCGGTTAATCATATCCGCTTTTTCTTTTATTATGTCGACGGCCACGACGTCGTTGTGCTGTGACAGCAGAGTGGCAAGGGACAGACCGACATAGCCAGTCCCTGCAATAGCGATTTTCATGTTTCGGAACTCCTTCATTTCAGTTTGTAAAACTCTTTGTACCAAGCGGCGAATGCGCGCAGACCCGTGCGCAGGGAGGTCAGCGGACGGAATCCGAAGTCCTCCTCGAGCGGCGTCGTGTCCGCATATGTGACGGGCACATCCCCCGGCTGCATGGGAACGGGTTGTGCGTGTGCCTCCACGTCAAAATCCTGCGGCAGGACGCCTGCACGTATCAGTTCCTCCGAAAGAATCCGCACGAAATCCATGAGGTTTTCCGGGTGGCTATTTCCGATATTGTACACTTTGTACGGCGGTATGGGAAGGCCGTCGCTTCCCGTTTTTTTCTCCGGTGCATGCGTCATAATGCGGACGATTCCTTCGACAATATCATCGATAAAAGTAAAGTCACGTTTGCATTTTCCGTAATTGAAGATACGGATTTTCTCTCCGCGGCGGAGTTTGTCCGTAAATCCGAAGTAGGCCATATCCGGTCGGCCGGCCGGGCCGTAAACCGTGAAAAAGCGCAGACCGGTGGACGGAATGTCATACAATTTCGCATACGCATGCGCCATGAGTTCGTTCGACTTTTTTGTGGCCGCATACAGGCTGACGGGATTATCCACACGGTCGTCCGTGCTGTACGGAACCTTCTGATTACTGCCGTACACCGACGAGGAGGACGCATACACGAGGTGCTCCACGGTGTGGTGGCGGCAGGCCTCGAGAATGTTATAGAAACCGATAAGGTTAGACTCGATATACACGTCGGGATTGTCGATGGAATACCGCACACCGGCCTGCGCCGCCAGATGGACGACAACATCCGGCCGATGCTCGGCAAAAATCCGTTCGAGGGCGTCGCGGTCGGCCACGCTTTCGCGGTAAAAAACGAACGTCGAACCGGCATCTGCCGCCGCTTTTTTCACCTCGGCCAGACGGTATTCTTTCAGAGAAACATCGTAGTAGTCATTCATGTTGTCCATTCCGACAAGGCGCATCGGAATCCCCGTGCGGGTCAGTCGAAGGAGGAGATTCGCGCCGATAAAACCGGCGGCACCCGTCACAAGGACGGTTTTGTTTATCAGGTCAATATTCGGAGTCAGCATATCGTTACCCCTTTGTAATTTTTTTGTACGTCTTCATAACTCTGCAGATTTCCTATGTCATACCGTTTCCCCGGCATGCGCATGGCGTATACGGGAACCTGCCCGGAAAGCCACGCGGCAAAACTGCCGGGCGCGTCCGTGCCGCATCCGGCGGCTATGCCCTCTCCGATACGGCGGGCATCGGCGGCGGTATAGTAATAGAAAGGCGGACAGCACCAGTGCGACGCGGGCACGGGCGGTTTTTCTTCCATAGAGAGAATACGGTCGTCCTCACCAATACGCATGACACCACATTTCTTCAGTTTTTCCGTACTTTCCTCGTAATAACGAAGAACCGCAGACGCGCGCTTTTCCTTCGCGTAGGAAAGAAACCGGCCGAGAGAAAAATCAAGAAGATTATCGCCGGCAATTACCAGTACATCGTCCGTAACGCCGTACCTGTCCATGGCAAACCGCATGTCGGCAACAGCGCCAAGTCTCGTTTCGTTGGACACCGTTCCGTCGTCGGCCACCTCGATGTGTTCCGTCCGACCGGTCGCCCACGCCGTAAAATGCGCGGCAAAACGGTGATTTGTGACGACGATATATGTGCGGATGTCTCCGCAGGCGGAAAGGTCGTCAAGAAGCCGATCGAGAATGGACTTCCCTCCGACGGGCAAAAGCGGTTTCGGAAAATTTTCCGTCAGAGGGTACAGTCTTGTCGCATACCCGGCCGCCAAAATGATGCAGGTTACCATGAAATTTTCTCCTTCCCCGCCCCACCTCCGTCGCGGGGACAAACACCGTCGGCCGTATGGCAGACATGAACGGAAAATTTTTCGCAAAGTGTCGGAAACGACGCAAGATATCCTTCTTTTATATGGGCCGAAGCGCGTTCCGTTTCGGCAGGGTCCACCAGTGCCATACAGCATCCTTTGAAACCCGCGCCCGAAAAACGTCCGCCGTAAATGCCGCGTTCCTTCGTCATCAGTTCATACAGGCGGATGAGTTCGGGGCTGCCCGTCTCCCAGTTTTCGATGCTGGAGCGGCCGCTCTCAAACACAAGACGGCCAAACGTGTCAAGGTCACCCCGCCGATAGGTTTCGACTCCCGCTTCCACGCGGGCAAATTCGCTGTACCAATGCTCCGCCCGACGGCCAAAAGCCTCCGGCAGGCGGTCGCGGTAGCGGTCGTATACCTCCCGCGGCACATCCCGCAGATATGTGTCGGCAAAGCGTCCGTACGGCAGACCGGCGTAGGCTTTCAGCGCATAGGCCGCACTGCGGCACTCGTCCACACGCATATTGAATCCGGAACCGGCGAGCGCCCGTTCCACACCGGAAAAGAAAATCACGATGTCAAACGGCTTCATGCCGGGTGGCGTCGGAATACATTCATGGAAGTCCGTTTTCATATCCATATACAAAAGATGGTCTTTGCGGCAGTAAACCTCGCAGGACTGGTCGAGCCGTCCGCTCCCCACGCCCACATACCGATTTTCAGCCTCCTGTGAAATCTCTATCATCTCTGCCGTGGACAGGCGGATGCGGTTAAGGGTACAGAGCGCCGACAGGAAAGTAAGAATCACTGCGGCGGAACTGCTGAGGCCGCCTATCGGGAGTTCTCCGTCAATCACGGCACAAAGTCCGATACGGAGCGGGTACCTTTCGGCAAGGGAAAGCGTCGCACCGCGCAGATGGTCTGCCCAGTCGTTCTGTTTCTTCTCCGGTGTGTCCGCCACGTGCCACTGCGCCCGCTTCGGAAACTGGAGAGAGGAAATTTCGATAACGCCGTTCTGCTTGGCACCGTAGGCAATATAGATGCCCTTGTCAATGGCAAACCCCGTGATTTTCCCGAGTTGGTGGTCGGAATGCGCACCGAGGGGACAAACGCGGTAAGGCGTGAATGCCACGTTTTCCGGCTCTTTTCTGTACGTCGCGGAAAAAGCGTCCCGCACACGCGCGGCGGCACCGCTCTCCGTATAGGAAACAGGCGACGGCGGACGTCCTTCCCTCTCGGCATACGCCCGCGTCCGTCCGTCGAGCGGTCTTTCGGCGACGGCGGGAATCAACCATGTCTGCCCGCGCTTCTGCGCGCCGGCAATCCGCAAATCGCGGCAAAGCGCCGTGACGCGACGTTCCGTCATCTGCCACCGCCCGGCGGCTTCTTTTACGCTGATATATTCCATGACGGGTTCCTTTCTTTTCTTCATTGTTCCCATTGTAACACAAAAGCAACGGAATGTCAAGATACATCTTGACATTCCGTTGCTTTTATTCTTTCAGCAGTTTTTCGGCACGCAATACTGCAAGCACGTCACGAACGGCCGCTTTCGCCACATCGTCCGTGATACCGTAATATTCCGCCACCGTACGGCAAAGTTCCTCTTCCGTCCGCTCTTCGCGGAGAAGCTCCGTGATATACACGGCCGTATCGTTCATATGAATCATCCCGTGAAATTTCCGTCCGGCCTCGCCGGCCGCCACGGCAACGTGCTCATTTCCTACGGGCGTGATAATCAGCCCCTGCTTCAGTTTCATTTCCGAAAACCTCCGATGTTTTTCTTTGTCGGACAACATATCCAGTATAACAGGCACGCGATGTTTTGTCAAGGAATATTTTTGCGAAAGTGCTTGACTTATCCGCAATTTTGTGGTACATTGAAGGGGAAAATATTCAGGGTCGCAAAGCCCGTCGAAAAAATGAGAGGTATCACATGGACGTTTACCCCACCAAAAAGCAACTGGATTTTCTTTCATGGAAATTCGGCATCTTCTTTCACTTCGGCATCCGCACCTTCTATCAGGGACACAAGGACTGGGACGGTGTCGAAATGTCGCCCGACGCCTTCTGCCCGACCTCGCTCGACTGCGAGCAATGGGTCCGCGAAGCCAAAGCCGCCGGCGCAACCTATACGATTCTGACGACAAAGCACCATGACGGATTTGCTCTCTGGCCGAGCAAATACACAAAATACAATGTATCCGCCACGCCGTGGAAAAACGGCAAGGGCGACGTTGTGGCCGAATATGTGGCCGCCTGCCGTAAGTACGGCATGAAGGTCGGCCTTTACTACTCCCCCGCCCAGTGGGGTGAGTGCGCCGTCAGTTTCTCCGACGAAAAAGCCTATGACGATTATTTTCTTGCGCAATTGTCCGAACTTCTGACGGGGTACGGAAAAATCGACTACCTGTGGTTTGACGGAAACGGTTCCGCCGGCCATCAGTATGACCGTCCCCGTATCAGGAAAGAAATCTACCGTATGCAGCCCGATATTCTCACCTTCTGCGAACCGGAATGGGAAACCGACACAACATGGGTC
>CAKRWK010000034.1 GCA_934417455.1 uncultured Eubacteriales bacterium | reverse complement strand
ATAGGTACTGGTGCCGCGGCCGACCTCGTCGTACACGATGAGGGAGCGGCGCGTTGCGTGTTTCAGAATCGTCGCAACCTCGCTCATTTCGAGCATGAAGGTGGACTGTCCGCTCGCAAGGTCGTCCGACGCGCCGACGCGGGTAAAGACCTTATCGACAATGCCGACCCGTGCAGCGCGGGCGGGGACATAAGAACCTATCTGCGCCATGATGACGATGAGGGCAACCTGCCGCATATAGGTGGACTTACCAGCCATATTCGGACCCGTAATGATCATCATACGGTTGTCTGCGGTGTCGAGTTTTGTGCTGTTGGGGACAAAATAACTGTCCGTCACAAACTTTTCGACGACAGGATGGCGGCCGTCCGTAATGATAAGGTCGGTCGAGAGGTCGACCTCGGGGCAAACGTAATTGTTTTTCCCTGCGGCGACGGCGAAGGAACGATACACGTCCACCTCCGCCACGGCGGCCGCGCTTTTACGGATACGGTCACTGACGCCGACAACCGCTTCGCGCACCTTGGAAAACAGGTCAAATTCAAGCGCGACGATTTTTTCGTCCGCGCCGAAAATGGTGCTCTCCATCTCCTTAAGTTCCTGCGTAATATACCGTTCGCACCCCGTCAGGGTCTGTTTTCTTATGTATCTGTCGGGCACCTGGTCGACAAAGGATTTCGACACTTCGATATAGTAGCCGAACACTTTGTTATAGTCCACGCGCAGGGTACGAATGCCCGTCGCTTCCTTTTCGCGCTCTTCAATGGACTGCATAATGCCCGCCGCGTTGGCCTTGACATTCCGATAATAGTCGAGGTCGGCATTGAAGCCTTCCCGTATCATACCGCCTTCGCGGACGGTATAGGGCGGGTTGTCCACAATGGCAGAGGACAAAAGGGCGCACACGTCGTCCAGCGTGTCCAGTTCTTCGGCGATATGTCGCAGTGCCGCGCCGCGGCACGAGGAAATCGCCGCTTTCAGTGCCGGCAGGCGGGCAATGCTCTGGCAGACGGCGCGCAGATCCTTGGCGTTCGCCGTACCGTATACGGCCTTGGCCGTCAGCCGCTCGAGGTCCAGCATATCGGACAGATACTCCCCGACCTCGTCGCGCAGTCTGTCATCCGCGAGAAAATCGCCGACGGCGGCCTGACGCTTGGTGACGGTTGCGGGATTGAGAAGGGGTTTCAGTACCCAATTATGAAGCAGACGCGCGCCCATGGCCGTTTCCGTGTAGTCAAGAACGGACAGCAGCGTGCCGCGCTTTTCGCGGGTCCGCATGGATTCGGTGAGTTCGAGGTTGCGCCTCGTGTTGTAGTCCAGTTCAAGATACTGCCCTTCGCTGTACACATTCAGTTCGCGGACAAAGGTGACGTCCGTTTTCTGCGTTTCGTGTATGTAATGTATCAACGCGCCGACGGCCATGACGCATTCGGGAGAGGTCAGTTTGTCCGTCTCTTCGCCGAACACTTCTTTCACCGTCGGAAGTGCGCGGGTGTAGTCAAACAGGCGCGACGCCGCGTTCACGACGGCATGGCACTTGTCTTTCAGGCAGGCGGCTACGGCGCCGGCGCTTTCCGTGCCGATATTCAGAATGGCCTCCGACGGCATATACGCCGTGATTTCGTTCTGCAATGCCACGTCGTCGTCCGCGCGGAAGGAAGTAACGGACACCTCTCCCGTCGAAATATCGGCAAAACCGAGGCCGACGGTATCCCGCCCGTAGCAAACGGCGGCAAGGTAATTGTTCTTTTCTTCCGAAAGAAGGGCGGCGTCCGTCACCGTACCGGGCGTCACGACGCGGATAACCTCACGCTTCACGAGGCCGACGGCGCTTTTCGGGTCCTCCGTCTGTTCGCAGATGGCGACTTTATATCCCTTTTCCACCAATTTTCCGATATACTGATCGGCCTTGTGGAACGGCACGCCGCACATGGCCGCGCGTTTTCCGTCGCCGCAGTCGCGCCCCGTCAGAGTAAGTTCCAACTCGCGCGACGCGAGGATGGCGTCCTCAAAAAAGCATTCGTAAAAATCGCCGAGACGGTACAGCATGATGTACCCCTCATACTGTGCACGTATGTCGAGGTACTGCTTCATCATCGGCGTCACCGTCTTTAAGTCCTTACGGTCGGAAATCACTTCTGCCGCCATGTCGGTACTCCTTTCTTGAAATGGGAAATGTTATCCGTGGCATCCGCCGCAGGTCGAACAGTCGTGCGTGCAGTGGGACGGGCGCTCGCCCGTAATGCAGAATTTGATTTCGTCGTTGACCGCGGTCATCAGGTCGTTCATGGCCTTCTGCGCGTCGGCAAAAGCGACGTAAAGGGGATGCTTCACAATCTCCCGGCTGAGTTCGTCCATGCGGCCTTTGATGTCCTCTATCATACCGCCGTCCTGCTCGTCTTTATTGAATTCGTCCGAAAGCAGTTTTCTGTCCGCCGCATATTCGGCAAGTTTCGCCTGCAGGTCGGCGTCCGCCTCGTATGCGTCCTTGGCGGCGGCAACGGCCTTGATTTCGGCGCTCTTTGCGATTTCTTCTCCCAGCGCATGCGCCAGTTCTATGATTTTTTCCATGATTCAATTCCTTTTTTGTATGCTTTTATTTGCACATTTTGCCAAACAGGTCGTACGGCGTGGCTTTTTCAATGCGGACATTCACAAACTGTCCGACCGGGTTTTCCTCCGCCGAAAAACGGACGAGTTTTCCCGTCGGCGTGCGGCCGAGGTAACCGCCTTCCCTTGCGTCCGAATCGGCAAGGACACGGACGGTCTGCCCCTCGTAGGGCAGATTTTTTTCGTAGGCAATGCGTTTTGAAATGTCGAGCAGGCGCGTCATGCGGCGCGTTTTTTCCTCTTTCGGAATGGTATTTTCCATTCTTGCCGCCGGGGTTCCTTCGCGCGGCGAAAAAATGAAGGAAAACAGGCTGTCGTACCCGACCTCCTCCACCATGCGGCAGGTTTCTTCAAAGTCCTCCTCCGTCTCCCCCGGAAAGGCCACGATGATGTCCGTCGTCAGGGCGATGCCCGGCACAGCTTCCCGCAGTTTTTTCACGATGGACAGATAATGTTCCCTCGTGGATTTGCGGTTCATGGCGCGGAGAATACGGTCGCTGCCCGACTGCAGGGGCAGGTGGAAACAAGGCGCGATTTTTTCGGGATAGCGGCGCATGGCTTCTATCAATCCGTCGGAAACGTCCTTCGGATGGCTCGTCATAAAACGGATGATAAAATCGCCTTCCAATTGTGCAATCTTTGTGACAAGGCCGGCAAAGTCCGTATCCGAACGGTAGGAATTGACGTTCTGCCCGAGAAGGGTGATTTCCCTGCACCCGTCGGCAATCAGTCCCCTGCACTCATCGAGCACCGCGCGACTGTCCCGACTGCGCTCGCGGCCGCGGACATACGGCACAATGCAATAAGAGCAGAAATTGTTGCACCCGTACATGACGGACACCCACGCGCGGTGGCGTACCGAACGGAGCGGCTTGACCCCCTCGACAATCTCTCCCCGGTCTTCCCCGAGAACAAACGTCCGTCGGTTCTCCGACAGCGCGCCGAAAACAAGTTCGGGAAAGCGGTGGAGCATATTCGGCTCAAGGGTAAACGACACATAAGGGAAACTCTGTTTTATCGTCCGGACGGTGCCCGGCTCGGCGGCCATACAGCCGCAGATACCGATGATGACCTCGGGGTGTTCGGTTTTGATATGCTTGAACGTGCCGACAAGAGACAGCGCCTTTTCCTCGGCATGCCGACGCACGGCGCAGGTGTTGACGACAATCAGCGAGGCGTTCTCCGCCCACTCCGCCGGCAGGTATCCCATATCCCGCGCCATGGCGCGAAGTTTTTCGCTGTCAGCCTCGTTCTGCTGACAGCCGAGCGTCACCACGTAATACCGATGGGGCTCCCCCGCCGTCAGACGACGCACCGCGTCCGTATATACGGTATTTTCGTTATCCATAAAATTTATGTATTCCCATCCACATATTTATCAGTTCAGTATACCATATTTCTGACGTAAAGTCAAGTTTTTTGACAAAAAAACGTGCCCCCGGCAAAACCGAAGTTTTGCCGGGGGCTTTGTGTTTGTATGAAAATTTTTTAGGCGGTTGCGTCGGTGTAGAACGAGAGATCGTCAATCCAGACTTGGTCACCCACATCGGGGGAGTTGCCGATCTGAATGCTGACGTACTGGAGATTCGTCATGGCTTTGAAGTTGGCGTTAGCATCCGCTTTGGCAACGAAGGTGCCGGCGATGTAGCAGGAGAACTTACCCGTTGCCTTTTCGTAGGCAATCATGAAATCCGTCCACACGTCGACCTTGGCTTCCACTTCGGTTTTGTTACCGTTCACGACCATGTAACCGTCCGTAATAGCAAACGTAAACGGCGTAATCCACTGGTTTTTGCTGTTACCGACATCAAATTTGATGGGAGCGCGGAAGCAGGTGACGGTCTCGACCGTCGTTCCGTCCGATTTTGTCACGGTAACGTTTTTCAGCTGATACCGCATAGCAAAGACAAGGAAGCCTTCCTGCCCGTTAACGTCTTTCGGGAATGCCGGAAGAGACGCATCGGCAGTGTTCTTGGTATCATGCAGGTTGGCGTACTTATTGCCATCGCTCTCCGTTCCGACGATGGCAGCACCTCCCTTGAAATTATCAGAATCTTTGCTGTTCAGCGTAAGATTCACTTCGTGTGTACAGACAGAGCACACAGCGGACAGTTCTTCACCATCTTTCACAAAAGCGAAGGTATGACCAAGCGGAGGCACGGTAACGGTTTGCTCTTCCCCGGTGTAGGGATTGAGATACGTCTTGGAACCGGTTTTGTCGCAGGTAGGAGCGACGGCTTTTTCGGGAATTTCCACTTTGTCGAGGTTGCCGGCATAAATGCGGAGGTTGTCGATACGGGCGCACTGGCCGTCATTCAGAACGGTGCTGTTGCCGCGGGAAACGCTCTCCGAAATGGACATGCCCTTGGTGCTTGCCGTGTGAACCAGCGTGTCGTCAATGAAGACGTACATGATCCCGTCAACAAAGTCAACCACAGTGCGGGCGGTGTACCACTTGTCGGTCACGACGTCGATGTCCGTGGTCTTTCCGAACAGGGATACTTTGTCGCCCTGCGTTTTCACGTCGGTCAGAAGTCCGGGGTTGTTCCAGTATGTTCCGCTGTGCAGGTTGAAATTGATAACGCCGTCTACCACGGTTTCACCGTCCGTCCAACGGAGCATGAAGTCCAGTTCGACAACAATGAAGTCCATAGCACCCATGTTGAGGTTGAAGAAGTCATACGCGACGTTGTTGTCAGAGCAGTCATCGCAGATATGAAGGAATTTGTCACCTTCGGCTCTTTCGAGAATCTTGGAGGCATCGCCGGAACGGCTGACAAGCTTCGCGCCGTCCGAGCAGGTTGCGCCTGCATTGCCGACTTCATACTTGTTGAAGTCCTGGCTCAATTTGGTCGACAGCGACGCGTAGGTCTTGTTGCAGACGGAGCAGGCAACGTCCAATTTGTCCGCATTCTTCGTGTAGGTAAGGGTGTGTCCTGTGGCGGGAACGGTTTCTTCCTTCCGGTCGTGACAATCGTCACAGTAGGAAACCTTCTTGCCGGCGGTAATGCAACCCGGCGCCGTGGATTCTTCTTCATTCACGGTGTAATGGTGACCCTTGGCCGGAATCGTTTCGGTCGTGGTTGCATCGCAGTACTTGCACTTCATGGACTGCTCGCCCTCTTCGGTGCAGGTCGCGGGATTCGTGACTTCGACGACTTCCCATGTGTGGGAACCGCCGACCTTTTTCAGGTTCTGCGCGCCGCAGACAGAGCAGATCTGACGGACAAGACCGCCTTTCTGGCAATCGCCTTCGGCGAGGGTGTCCTCATCCACAAAGGTATGCTCGTGCACAGGGGCAAAGAGTTCGTTGTCTCCGGTGTCCTCAAAGAGTTTGAAGTCTTTGAAGTAGAGACCCGTGCCCTTTTCGTTGGTATGCAGGTTGATGTAGAGATCCTGATAGGTATCGTTCTTCAGCGTACCGGGAACGACCGCCATGCCGGCGTATTCGCCGTCGATGTAGTACAGAAGCGTGCAGGTATCGTTTTCACGGACACCGTCGGCGCCGCTGGCTACGCCCATGTCGGCCACAACGGTGATTTCCGTCCATGCACCGCTCGTGTAGGTGCCGAGGACTTTGCCGTCCGCCGCGGTGATGTTACCGCCCTTAAGGTCCAGTGCCACAAGGCCTTTCCCTTCAAAGTTGCTGCCCCACTGGCCGCTATAGTTCAGGAGCATGAATTCGCCGCCGATGTTCAGCGGGCCGGCTTCCGGATGGGAGACTTTCAGCGTGAAGGCAGGTCTCGTGGAAGTGCCTTTCGCGGAATTGTACATCCAGAACTGAATCTGCGCCGACTTCTGCGCCGGATTCGATTCCGCCGTACGGACGATAGAGTGATACTTGTTACCGTCTTCGCCGAGGAGTTCGGTTATTTCCGTGCCGTTGTTATACTCGGTGCGCTGGTTGCCGGACAGACCAAGTTGTGCGTCGTCCGAGATGGCTCTGCCGACTTTGTATGCCGTATGGAGAGCACAGCCTTCGGTCGCACAGGTCACGTTGACGTCGGTACCGTCCACGGTGAAGGTCAGTTTGTGTTGGGTCTTCGGAATGGTGACGTCACTGAGAATCTTGCCGCAATCGGCGCAGGTCAGGGTTTTCTTGCCTTCGACAAGACAGGTGGCGGGGGTCGTGACGACTTCCGTGAAGTCATGTTCGGTTCTCTTCAGGATTTCGGTGATTTCCGCTTCGCAAACAGAGCATTTATACACCTTTTTGCCTTCGGCGTTGCACTTCGGCGCGACGTACTCACCCGAAATTTCTTCGAGGTCATGCGCAGTATAGTCTACCTTTTCGTGGCAGAGCGTGCACTCGTACCAATGGCCTTCGTCGTCATGCGACAGCGTTTCGGCCGGGACGTGTTTCACAGGCAGGACTTCGGTTTTGGTTACATTACAAACGGAACAGGTGTATTTCGCTTCGCCCGTTTCCGTGCAGTTCGGAGCCTTTATGATATCGGCATCGCCCCACTTGTGCTCCTCGTAATCGGCCTTTTCGCCGCATTCGGAGCAGATGTGCCAGTGACCGCTTTCGTTATGGAGAAGGTCGCCCGTCGGGTTGTGCGAACCCGTCGCGGGGATGGCTTCCGTCCTGGTTTCGCCGCAGACGGTGCAGGTATAGGTTTTCACGCCTTCTTTGCAGGTGGCAGCCGTGGTGACCTCGCCGTCATTCCATTTGTGCTCGTGGGTTTCGGTCTTGGGAAGGTCAGCCGTGAAAATAGCGATGTCGTCGATATAGGTGCCCTGTCCGTCGATGGCAACGGCCACCGTGAAGTAAGCCCAGGAATCCGCCGTTGTGAACGCGTCGCCGCAGGTGCCTTTTCCGCTTTCCACGTTGCCGGCTTCGTCGATGACGTAGCAGGTCAGGGTGTTGTCCGCTTTGGTGTAGACATAGATAAGCGTGTACCACTTATCGGCCACGGCCTTGACGGGAGAGTTCCAACCGCCGACTTTGAGGGTATCGTCACTGTTCAGTCCGGTGGCGCCAAAGCTACCCCACTTGTCGGTGCCTTTCTTGTACTTACCGTTGACGGTCAGGTTGGTGTTCTTCTGCACCGCGTTGTCCTCATCCGTCCAGACGGGCATCCAACGCAGCGTCAGAATATTGACGTCGCGGATGGTCAGGTCGACCGGGGTCAGAGACGGAGTGGAAACGTTCGAGCCATTTTTGTCGTCGACGTCATCAAACAGGAAGCCGCAGAGGTTGCCGTTCAGGTCTTTGACCCTGGATTTCACGGTATTCGGGTTGTTGGAGAACGGTTTGCCGGCTTCTTTGTCCTCAAAGTCCATGACAAACTGGTTCGTCAGGATGAAAATGTCGCTGTCGCAGACGGTGCAGTGCTGTACCATCGTGCGCTCTTTGATGTTGAGGACGTATTTCGGCGTATGGGCAACGCCGCTCGCGAGAACGGTTTGTTTTTTGTAGCCGCATTCCGAGCAGGTGTAAACCTTCTTGCCGTCTTTGCAGGAGGTATGGGAGATACCTTCTTCGACGCCGTCATCAAACGTGTGTTTCTCGCCGTCCAGTTTCGTGTGGCAGACGGTGCACTCGTGATAGTGCTCCTCGTCGTCCCCCGACAGCGTTTCCGAGGGAGTATGTACGCCGGTGGCGGGGACGGTTTCTCTTTCGTCAAGGCCGCAGACGCAGACTCTTACGATTTCACCGGCCGTACCGCAGGTGGCGGGGGTGGAAAGTTCGGCGCTTTCGACATATGCATGCGTGCCGATATCGCCCTTCTTCGTGCATCCCTCGCGTTTGCAGGAATGCCAGTGGTTCTGGCTGTTGTTCTGCCATTCGTCGGAGAAGTCATGCCCGAGAGCGGGAACTTCTTCTTCCTTGGTTTCGGCACAGACCTTGCAGGTAAAAATTTTCGTTCCGGTTCCTTCGCAGGTCGGTTCCGTTGCGATTCTGCCTTCGTCCCATTCGTGCGTGGTGTGCTCATCGGGGGCGGGCGGATTGTCGTTTCCGCAGGAGCCCAGTGCAAAGCACAGGCACAGGAGAAGGATGACCGCAAGGAGGAGTGTGATTTTTCTCTTCATACAGGTAACCCTTTCTTGCCATATATAATGATTATTGAAATATTGCGGCATGGCAAACCGCTTATTCCTCCTTTATTTTATCAAATTACACATAAAATAGCAATACGGTTTGTTGCTGTCTTATAATTTTGTGAAAACTGAACAAAAACGACATGGATTTTTGTTACTTTTCACGATTTTGAAAAATGCGTTTGTGCAACATGCACAACAAAGCGAAATATTTTTGTGCAATGTGCCGAATTTTGCTTTTGCCAAAAACAGCAATATAATTGTACAAAAAGAGCCGCACGCAGGCATTCTGCGCGCGGCTCTTCCGAAAATGGGACGAAAAATCAGTTCATTGAACCTGTGTACAGGATAGCG
>CAKRWK010000033.1 GCA_934417455.1 uncultured Eubacteriales bacterium | reverse complement strand
ATGATGGTTTTCTATAAAAAACTGCGCAAGTATTTTGTGGAAACCTATTGCTTCGCTTACGGCACGTTCCGTTTTCTTCTCGAATTTCTTCGCGGAGACGACAGAGGCGCCACGGGTTTTACGCTTTCGCCGTCACAGATTATGAGTATTATATGGCACGTGCGGGGTGAAATTGCAATTTCCGTACAGTTCTGCGCCAAACTATGAAGGGCAAACGAAAATATAAATACCGTCACGTCGGAGCGAAAACGTTCCCTTTTGGCAACAGCATAGAAACCCGCCCCGAAGAAGTCTCCCGCCGTGATATGTTCAAAAGCATAACCGTTGATAACGGCTGTGAATTTTCCGATTATGCCGGCTGGAAACAAGCCCCTACACCCGCAAACAAAGAACCGCCGTCTATTACTGCCACTCGTATTGCAGTGGTGAACGCGGCACAAACGAAAACTACAACCGTTTCTTGCGCCGATACGTCTCGAAGGGCACGCCCGTTTTCACCGTTCCTCCGAATTTTCTGTAAACCGCAACGACGGAAATAAAAAATTATCCCCCGCCGCATTTTGAATTGGCACACCCTGCCGAACTTTTTTGAAAGTGAACTTTCAAAAATCTACAAAAGCCTCAAACAAAGCCTTTTCAAAAAATTCTGCAATTTCTATTGACGTTTGGCGCTTGTTCCTAAATCCTGCTGAAAGATGTTTTTCAGACAAAAAGGATAAGAAGTGCGGGAAATCATATGGAAATTGTGACAATGAAAGGGGGGAGAATGGAAAGGGGAAATATGCCTGAATCATATCATATGTTGATGGGTATCTGTCACCGAAAATGCACGTTTTCGGAATTTGCGGGATATTTGAAAGGAAGAAGCTCTCTATTGATATTTCGAAAGCGGAGGAATGCGAGATTTGCATCTCGAAGCCACGAATTCTGATACAAGGGATATTCCGCGGTCGCTGTGGGTGAAAACAAAAAAAGGGAAAAAGAAACACATCGCCGAACAACTGAAAAAAAGACAAAAAGCGTGACTGATGGCGGTGTTTGCCCCGACGCTGTTGCGGGAAGCAAACAACGGTTGTATAGCAGGCGGCGAACCCGTGAAAGACGTACTTGCGTGTCATCGGTAACGGTCAGAAGAATGTCGAGAATGAAATGCTGTTCTCTTGCCAGGCAGGATTTTTATTGCTTGAAACATCCGCATGGAACAGAATCTTTCGAAGCGCTTATCCGGCTTCCGCCGTTTGATTCCCCGGGTGGCTTCTGGTTTAAGCATGATCAAGTATATCCCTGTCAAAAGTTGCTGAAAAAATGGTTTGCATGTGCTTTTTTCACCATAAAATAGTGCTTATCAACATTTTCTCATTATTTTCAAAATCTGTCTCTTTTTCCGGTGTTCCCTGCTTTCGCGGGGGGCATTCAAAGGTGCCTGTTCTGAAAAGCGAAATTCCGGAAAAACGCATGCGAAGGCATGACGGAGAAAGCCAATGCTTTGTGAAGAAAAAACGTGTCGAGAGTCGATAACTGTGCAGTAAAAACGCGGCACGGCAACCATGCGAACACACAGTATACAAATATACAAAATGCCAAATCGCAACGACGCAATGGTTTGCGCCGGAAGCAATACCGATCAGATCAAGCGTTTCTTCCCTATCAGCAAAATTTATGCGGCCGACGTCTGCGTTTTTTGACGTTAAAAATGCATTTCACCTGTTTGCCTGCCGAAATCTGCGCGAAGTAGTAATTTTTTCGAGGTTCACTAAACCTTCGCTTTTTTGTTTGTGAAATATAAAATGCGGAAAACATAAAAAACGACCAAATAAATTTTGACAAACGAACCGTAAGCACCGCAAGAAGTAAAGCCACGGTTGCTTTTTGCGGCAGCACAGTAGCGCGGTTCTCACGCAACCTTCACACGTTAAAAATTGTTACAAAAGCACGTCGGCGACAAAAGCTTTGCAAATGCAAAATTTCCCATAGAAACAAAAGGGCGTTGGAGATGAAAATACAGTTTGACTGTTTTTGAAACAAAAACGACCAAAAATCAACAAAAACGAAAAATAGCAAAGCGGCAAAACGGGACAAAGGATAATGGCGAGGTGAAATGGATTTTCACCCGGACTGAGGAAAACAAATGGTTTTTGTCAAAAAATGTTGTGGGCGATAAAGAAAAAATGTTTTGCCTGCAAATGTTTCACGTGAAACATTTTGCTTATAAAAAATGGGCCAACGCAAACAAAAGGAGAGCCAACAATCCCCGCATGCCCGTTCGGCGCACTATCAGTCCTTTGGCGCAAGGCGTGTCCATCATACCCCCTCTTTTTTGAAAAATGTTGCGCGCAACAATAAGCACGAAAAATCTGAACGTTTGCGCCTTTTTACATTTTTTATAATTACCGGCTCAATGGCATGATGGCGACGTTAAATGGCACATCGGACTCTCCTGTCATGAGCAAAAATAAATGGTTTTTCTCAAAACTAAGCTACACTCGGGGTTGAACGGTGTGTTTTGTTTTTAAAAAGGGGCCAATAAAATTGGGCGAGCGTAGATAAAATGCGGTTAAAAACAGGTTTGGCTGGGTGCGTATACAATCCATGGTTTTCGCAAAGGTGATTTTTTGCGTTTTTTGGAATTTTTATTATGCTTTTTCTTATTTTTGGCAGTTTTCATGCTTGCTTTGCGCTTTTTTCGGATGTGTTATGCGCTGTTTTCTTTTTTTTGCGGGCTTCCCTGCTGAAAAAACGGTTGATTCTTTAAAAGACGGGCAAAAGCGATGCTACAGCAAAAACAAAAATGCGGCATCGATCCGTGAAAGCAAAGCAGGGGTCGCCTTTTGGCGCGGATAAAATTTTCAAATACAAACGCACAAAAAAGATACAAAAACCCGAACAAATATTGTTGGACGAGCAAAATGACGATGCTTTGACCTTTGCAAATTGCGTGGTGACGTAAAATTGTTTGCGAACGCGACAATATCCTGCTGTTTTTGTGCGCGGTTTTTAAAAATGCAATGTTTTTGCAAAATCAAATGCGCATTTTTGCACTTTTTACAGAGAATATGCGTCTACATTCAATGCTGCACATAAAAGTGCGCTAAATGAGACAAAACGGTGGTTTTTTGGAGCTGGTTTATCGCCAACGGGCACTTTGTAACGTTTCACGTGAAACATTGCGCAGCAGTAATGTTGATGATGTTTTTTGTGTATGGTTGTTTTTTGCTTTTTGCCGTTATAGTATGGTGTTTCACGTGAAACTTTTTCGAAAACGCCGTTTTGCTTCTTTGACAATGAAGGGGTGCATAGCTCGCATTTTTGCGTTGTCGATTGTTTTTTTTGTTGCATTTTTAGAAGTTTTTTGCCTGCGCAGGTGTAAAAAAGGCAAAAGTACTGATTCGTTTTTGCCGCACTATGGTGTTTGCTTTTTGCAGATAAAGGGGGAATGACCGAGCATAGAATGTTCTTTTGCCTGTGTTGCACGTTTTTTGTCAAAGCTTTTGAGAAGGTTGACAGCGTTTTCGCGGTTTTTGATTCGAAAACACACATTGTGGCTGCTATTGCGATAGAACGCGAGTCTTCGTAAAAACAAAATTGATGACTCGGCTTTTAACAAAACTTTTTCGCAAACTGTTTGTTACTCTGCCCACTATCTTCTCTTGTAATTTTGCGCTTTTTGCTTTTTTGTTTTTCCCCTTTTGGGACTGTTATTTTTAGGCGTTTTGCTACTGTTTTTATAAAAATCAACACTTTTTAAATATGGTAAAAAATGGAATCTTGCTTGCGCGGAAATGTAGTACTACTTACGAAAAAATGAAAAACTATCGGGCATAAAGCCCTTGATTTTCTTAATTTGCACGTTATTTTTCTGGTTTGTCTGTTTCATTTTTCACATTTCGTACAAAATACGAACGTGGTTTGGAATAAATATTCGTTTTTAGTCGCCGATTTTGAAGAGAAATTTGAGAAACAAATACGCTCAAAAGATATTTGGCGAGAACTCTTTGAGGACAACTTTTTTGAATTGCATGGCGGGAAAGAGGCTGTTACGACTGTTTTTTTTGCTCTTTTTATCCTGCCAATCAACGGTGTAAGAAAGATAATGCCGTAATTTCGGATGAAAACACAACCGCGGCGAGTTTTACGAAAGTGCATGACGGGTAGCCGGGATGAGAAAAACTATTGGGGTATAAGTTGTTGTATAAACGAAAATTGCTTGACGCGGACGCGCCTTTGGCAGGGCTTGATTTGCATTTTGGCACGGTAACATTCCGAAAAAACGGCAAATAGGATGTGAAAATATATACACATTACGTGCGTATATATACGTTTTTGCTTTTTGGAATTCTGCGGGCACATTTTTCCGGAACATAAGGACACAGTGCCGGCGCGTTGCCAAAAAGAGCACATTCCGGAGCGCCGTGACGAAAATCTTTTTCGGCAAAACACCCAATCTTTCCACGCCGACGGTTATGTCCGGGGCGTTCGCGATGGGTAGCTCTGCTGCCGATTTCATGCGTGACAATGAACCCGCGAAAGGGCAGGCGGCATCCGGTAAAAAGGATGCCACCGGAACGAACTTTCGTCGGAGATGATTTTCGCTTTTGTTCAGTCCTGCAAAAGTACCATCTGACTTTTGCTCAACACGATAAAAAAACCAACGGCTTTTTCGGCTGTTCCGATGCCCTCCATTGCGTTTTTGTCCTTATATTCGATATTCTGAATCCGTGCTTAGGTTTTGTGAAACACCGAAAGCGGTGGCCACATGCCGTCGGCATTATGGCAAAAGCGCCCGCCGTCTTTGCGACAGCGGACGCTTTTGGTTTTTTCGCTCTTTTTATCGGGCGTTCTTTTTTTGTTTTGCATAAGGACGGTAAAATTGCCGTCGTCCCACACCAAAAAAGCCCGCGTTTTTTCAGGCTTCGCCGGGGATATATGTGTCTGCAGTGCCGGGTGTTCAGTGGAACACGGTGTTCCTTTGTGAGGAGCGAGGGGGCTCCACCAGACCGGCTGCGTCTCTGAGTTCCTCCACATCGATATGGAGAAACAGAACGAGGCGGACAAAGGTAACGGCACCGGGAAACTTTCTGCCCGATTCGATTTTCTGGTACCAACGGACAGAAACGGATACGGCTTCGGCTACCTCATCCTGCGTGTAGCCGAGTTCTGTTCTTGCCCTGTGCAGGGCGGTTGCAAATTTCATCTTCATTTTCATGGTAAAATACTCTCCGCAATTAGAGGGATATTATACCAATCATGGATCGTTTGGAACACGTCCTACTGGTTCGTCTTTTGAATTTTAACGAAAAAAATCCGCTTTGTCGTCGGTTTTGAGGACAGGCAGAGCGGATTTTTTCATCGATGTTGAGGAATACAGGGATGCCGGCGCGAGTGACGGATGTCACCGTCACTCACTGCGCAAGGCTACAACGGGGTCTTTTTTCGCGGCGCTGCGCGCCGGGAACAACCCGGACAGAAGTGTCAGTGCAATGCTGAGAAGAAGCAGGAAAAGTGCGTTTGTCCACGGGAGCATGGCAATCTGCCGGATATGAATCAGCGGATACAAAATGGCATTGACAATGGCGCAGATGCCGTAGGTAATGCAGACACCGAGCACGCCGGAGAGCGTTCCGAGGATGAACGTTTCCGCATTGAAGAGAGGGCTGACGTCCTTTTTCCGTCCGCCGAGGGCGCGGATGACGCCAATTTCCTTGATGCGTTCCACAACGGACACATAGGTGATAATTCCTATCATGACGGTGGAAACAATGAGGGAAATGGAGGTGAAGGCAATCAGCGCGTAGGAGACAACGTCAATCATGGTGTTGATGATGTTGATGACAAGCGCAAGTGTGTCGCTGTATTTGGTTTCGACCCGGTCGGCATACGAGAGCGTTTTTCCGTCGACCGTCAGAGTGACGGAAGAATCGTTCCATTTGTCGAGGTAGTCCGTCACCATGTCTTTGGAATCGAAAGAAACGGGGTAAACGGAAATATCGTTGGCAAGGCTGTTGCCGCCGAGATTGCGGATAAAGCGTGTACGGACGGACGAAAGGTCAATCGTGCCCGTGCCGCTGCCGGAACCACCCATGCCGCCTGTCATGCCGGCACTCATCATGTCGGCCATGCTCACGGACGCGCCGACATAGCCCATGTCGGTCTGTTCTTTTCCGTCGTAATCGCGGTAGGTGTACGAATAGTAGATGCGGTACATGGTCTGTGCCATGGCGGCGGAAGCGTTCGCGTCGGTGAGGAAAGACACGATCTCCGAGTCGCGGTTTTCTTCGAGCATGTAGTCGGTCAGGGCTTCCGTGTAGTAGATACCCGAGGTCAGACAGCCGTAGGAAATGTTTTCGTTCGGCGTCAGAATGCCGGTGACTTTCAGCGTCAGACCGGTGCTTTTGTCGGCAACGGCGGAGGCGTCGTTATGATAGGCGAAAGTCACGCCCGACGTTCCATTGGGCAACGTGTATTCGGTTTTTTCGAAAATCGAGTCGTTCGGATACCAGGTAAACGTTTTGCCGAGAAGTTCGTCATACGTGAAATATTCGCGGAAGACCGTCTCGTCATACTCTTTTCCGCTGACCTTGTGAATAATTTCGTAAAATTCGTCCAGCGTGTAATAGCCGAGACGGGCGAGCAGAAGGTCGGACAGTTCGTCCTTGGAATTCAGAACGAGCATGACCTCGTTCTTTTCTTTCGCTATGGTGCCGGCGGCGAGCGTATACTGAGATTCAATGTAGGCTGTGTTGTTCGGCGCCTGCGCAAAGGACGGCGCGAGGGTGGAAACATAGCCGGCGTAATCGGAAAATTCTGTGGATTTGAGAATGGACGTGTAAATCGATGTCAGGGCATTGATGGATATATTTTCTGTGAGACCGGCCTTTTGCGAGAAGTCGGTATAGATGCTGTTGGTCATGTCGATGCCATAGTCAAACAGCATGGCGGCATAATACTCGGACGGCATGGCGCGGACGTATTTGATATAATCTTCCGTGATGTCGTTTTTTATCATCAGCGACTTGACGTTTTTGTTCATTTTCGCGATGTATTCGACCATCGAATTGATGTACACGCGGTTTGGCTGCTTGACGATTTCCGCCTTTTGCTGTGTGCCCATCATGGAACTTATCGCCTGAAAGTCGAAGGCGGTTTCCGATATGGTGACGGGATTGCCGGAAAGCATGTCGTCCTGCATGGAAGCCACATACCCTTTGATACCGGACGAAAACGCAAGAACGACGGCGATGCCGATAATGCCGATGGAACCGGCAAAACCGACCATGGCGGTGCGGCCTTTTTTCGAGAAGAGATTGCGCGCGGACAGGCGCAGAGCCGTGAAGAAGGACATCTTTGCCTTTTCTTTTCCGGCGGACTTTCCCGTCCGAAGGGCCAGACGTTCGGCCGCGTCGGCCGTCGCGGCGCATTCGCGGATTTCTTCCGCGGCGGGGAAGGGGGTGGAATCCTCCGTGACTTTGCCGTCAAGCAGGTGAATGATACGGGTGGAATACCGTTTTGCAAGGTCGGGGTTGTGCGTGACCATAATGACGAGTCGTTCGCCGGAAATTTCCTTGATAAGGTCCATAATCTGCACGGACGTGGCGGTGTCGAGGGCACCTGTCGGTTCGTCGGCGAGAAGAATTTCCGGATCGTTGACGAGGGCGCGGGCGATGGCGACGCGCTGGCACTGACCTCCGGAGAGCTGGTTCGGTTTTTTGCTGTACTTACCGGAAAGTCCGACGCGGTCTAACACTCGTTTGGCCCTTTCCGTTCTCTCCTTACGACTGACGCCGGCGATGGTCAGCGCGAGTTCCACATTCTGCAGAACCGTCTGATGGGGAATGAGGTTGTAACTCTGAAAAATAAAACCGACGCGGTGGTTACGGTAGACATCCCAGTCACGGTCGGTAAAGGTCTTCGTGCTTTTTCCGTTGATGACGAGGTCTCCCGTGGTGTAGTGGTCAAGCCCTCCGATAATATTCAGCAGCGTGGTTTTTCCGCAACCGGACGGTCCGAGAATCGAAACGAACTCCTTTTTCCGGAAGGACAGGTCAATGCCCTTCAAAGCATAGACGCGTTCGGACGAAACCTGATAGATTTTCTTAACGGATTTCAGCCGCAGCATGACAAATCTCTCCTCTTTTCAATCAAAATCTTCACACTCGTATTATACACGGTAATTATGAATATTTATCGTGGTTTGTGAAAGTATTTTTTGAATTTAAAGCGCCTGGATATGAAAAACCCGACGGGCATTGTCCGAAAGAATCAGACGGCATTCATCCTCCGTCAGTCCGAGGGCGAAGAACCGTGAAAGTTCTTCCTTAGGGTCGCCCATCGGAAAATCCGTACCGAACAGGACACGGTCTGCGCCGTAGCGGCGGATGATGTCCCGCGCGGTCGCCGGCGAAAGGAAGGAAAGGGAAGAGGAGCAGTCCACATAGAAATTCGGAACCCCGGCCAGCGTTTTCCACGCCTCCTCCCATAACGTGTACCCGCCGAGGTGCGCGCCGATGAAGGTCAGCCCGGGAAAAGCGCGCAGAACGGGCAACAGACGGTTCGGATTGGAAAAATCGTAGCGGCGGTCGCCCGTGTGCAGAAGAACGGGCAAGTTCCGTTCGGCGCAGATTTCGTACAGACGGCACGCGCGGGGGTCGTCCACGGCGAATCCCTGAATGTCCGGGTGCAGTTTCACGCCGCGAAATCCAAGGGAGACGGCTTCGTCCGCATCGGCCGCGGGGTCGGCGCTGTCGGGGTGCAGCGTGCCGAGACCGATGAGGCGACCATCGCTTTCCGCCACGCACCGCGCGATAAAGCGGTGAATGCTGGTGACCTGCTTCGGCGTTGTGGCCACCGATTCCGCAACACACAGAGCGATGCCGGCCGAAAATGCCGTGTCGTACAGGTCCCTCACCGTGCCGAGGTGTGGCGCGGTAATGCCGTAAAACTCGTCCGTGTGAAGGACGGCGCGTTCGGCAACGGCATCCGGGTATATGTGGCAATGTGCGTCGATGATATAGTATCCGTCCTTCATAAAGCATCCTTTTTGCAGTCTTTTGTT
>CAKRWK010000032.1 GCA_934417455.1 uncultured Eubacteriales bacterium | reverse complement strand
TGGCAAAAAGCGCGATGGGTATCTACATAAATTGATAGCGATCACAAAGGACAAAGAGAATACTGATAACAATGTTTATGAATGTAAGTATCTGCATAGACTACCTCTGATTTTCGGTGGGGCGCGACGGCACCGTCCCTTTCGGAGAAAGGAACGCCGCGCGGCGGGATATTTTATTTTAGCATATAAAACGTCGTTTGAAAAGTACTTTGCCCGTCATTTCATAATAATTCATTTTCTTCGCTTCGTGCCGGCGTCGCCTTATTTGCGTTGTCGTCCGGATGCGCGCCGGAAAAGCCTGAAAAGCGGAAGCGGCGCTCCGGCACCGGTTTCGGTGATGTTAGCACTTCCACCGGCAGAGAAGCAAGAATTAACAAAATGTTCACAAAATATCATAAAAAAGTTCTTGACACGGCGGGAAAAATGCTGTATATTATAGGACGTAAGGTTAGCACTCATCCGATTCAAGTGCTAAAAACCGAGCAGAGCAGAGGTGAGAAAGTTGGAGGATAAAAGACTGACGCCGAGAAAGCGGCAGATTCTGCGTGCCATTGTGGACGCGCATATCACCAACGGGGAACCGGTCGGTTCCAAGTACCTGTCGCAGGACAGCGGCATTTCCTGTTCGCCGGCGACCATCCGCAACGAGATGGCCGACCTTGAAGAGATGGGCTACCTGATTCAGCCGCATACGTCGGCCGGCCGTGTTCCGTCGGAACTCGGGTATCGGTTCTATGTGGACTCTCTGATCCGGCAGTACAGTGCCACACGTTCGGAGATTGACGAAATCAATGAGAAGTTGCGGTACAAACTAACGGAAATGGACGCCATTCTCGAGGAAGTTTCAAGACTGGCTGCGTCGTTCACCGACTATACGGGCTTTGCCTTCAAAGCCGGCGGTGCCGTGGCGGAGATTGAACGGTTCGACAGCCTGTATGTTTCGCCGACGGACTTCCTTCTTGTTATGATGTTCCGCGGCGGCGTCGTCAAAGCCAAGACGGTGCATTCCCCCGTCTCTCTGACGGCAGATGACGTGAAACGTTTTGCGGCAGCGGCAAACATGTATCTGGTTCACGAACCGAGCAGTGCCATCACGCTTCCCACCATCGTGAAGATGGAAACCCTGATGGGAGACAAAAGCCCCATGGTGCATCCGACGGTGCGTGTGATATATGAGACAATGAATGCGTTTGACACCATGGACATCAAAGTCGAGGGCGTCAACAAACTCCTTGATTATCCCGAATATGCCGATGTCAATCAACTGCGCGGCGTGCTCGGCATGATTGAAGAAAAAGACCGGCTGCTCGATGTGATTTCTTCGCATACCGACCAGACGGACAATGACATTCATATCTTTATCGGCCGGGAAAATGAATCCGGCGCGATGAGCAAGACAACTTTGATTTACAAAAACGTGCGCATTGGCGGAAAGGAAGTTTCCGTCGGCGTCATCGGTCCGAAAAGAATGAATTACGCGAAAGTCATCGGAATGATCAACTCTCTGGCCACCGGCATTGACAGAATTTTCAATGACGGACAGACACGCGATCTGCCGATGCCGTACATCCGTACGGAAGAAGCAACACTGACAGACGGAACGGAAAGGAACCCTCATGAACGAGACAAAGACAGACGAAATCAGAAATGAAAACGAATCGGCCGAAGAGGTGAAAGAGACGAAGGCACCGGAAGAAGAAATTCCGGCTCCCTCGGAGACGGAACTTCTGAAAGCCGAAATCGAAAAACTGAAAGGCGAAATCAAAGAAAAGGACGACAGATTTCTTCGCATGGCGGCCGAGTACGATAATTTCCGACGCCGCTCAAGAGAAGAAAAGGAAGCGACATATGACAACGCGGTGGCAGATACCGTAGCCGAACTGCTGCCCGTGTTTGACAATCTGGAACGCGCCACACAGTACGACGACGGCGAAAAAGTCAAAGAAGGCGTCGTCATGGTGCTGAAAAGCGCCGACGAATCTCTGAAAAAAATCGGCGTGTCCGCGTTCGGCGCGGCCGGCGATACGTTCGACCCCAAACTTCATCATGCCGTGATGCACACGGACGATGAGGAACACGGGGAAGGCGAAATTGTGGAAGTGTTCCGCAAAGGCTACAAAAAAGGCGACAAGATCATCCGTTTCGCGATGGTTAAGTCGGCCAACTGAAAAAGTTAAAAAATCGTAACAGAATTACGGAGGATTTATATTATGGGAAAAATTATCGGTATTGACCTTGGTACTACCAACTCTTGCGTCGCCGTGTATGAAGGCGGCGAACCTATCGTTATCACCAACCCCGAAGGTGCGAGAACCACGCCTTCCGTGGTGGCCTTCGCCAAGAACGGCGAACGCCTTGTCGGCCAGGTGGCAAAACGCCAGGCCGTTACCAACCCCGACAGAACCGTCAGTTCCATCAAACGTCACATGGGCACGGATTATAAAGTCAATGTGGACGGCAAAGCCTACACGCCGCAGGAAATCTCCGCTATGATTCTGCAGAAACTGAAAGCGGATGCGGAAGCCTACCTCGGTACGAAAATCACCGAGGCCGTCATCACCGTTCCCGCCTACTTCACCGACGCACAGCGTCAGGCCACCAAAGACGCCGGTAAGATTGCCGGCCTTGATGTCAAGAGAATCATCAACGAACCCACGGCCGCCGCTCTTGCGTACGGTATGGATAAGGAAGAATCTCAGAAGATCATGGTCTTCGACCTTGGCGGCGGTACGTTCGACGTATCCCTGCTTGACATTTCCGACGGTGTGTTTGAAGTGCTTGCTACGGCCGGTAACAACCGTCTCGGCGGCGATGACTTTGATGAGCGCATCATGAACTGGATGGCCGATACGTTTGCCAAAGTGAACGGCGGCATCGACCTCCGCAAAGACAAGATGGCTCTGCAGAGACTGAAAGATGCGGCCGAGAAAGCCAAAATCGAACTTTCCGGCGTTATGAGTTCCAACATCTCCCTGCCGTTCATTACGGCGGATGCCACCGGCCCGAAACACTTCGAGGCCACTCTGACCCGTGCGAAATTCGATGAGCTCACCCGTGACCTTGTGGATGCAACCATGGGTCCGACACAGAAGGTTTTGAAAGACGCCGGTCTTACGCCTTCCGACGTATCGAAAGTGCTGCTGGTCGGCGGTTCGACGAGAATCCCCGCCGTGCAGGATGCCGTGAAGAAATTCATGGGCAAAGACCCCTTCAAGGGCATCAACCCCGACGAGTGCGTCGCCATCGGTGCGGCCATTCAGGGCGGCGTTCTCGGCGGCGACGTGAAGGATGTCCTTCTTCTCGACGTTACGCCTCTGTCGCTCGGTATTGAAACGCTCGGCGGTGTCTTCAACAAGATTATCGACCGTAACACCACCATCCCCGTGAAGAAGAGCCAGGTGTACTCTACCGCCGCCGACGGACAGACGTCCGTGGAAATTCACGTTCTGCAGGGTGAGCGTGAAATGGCTGCCGGCAACACGACCCTCGGTCGCTTCATTCTCGACGGAATTCCCGCCGCGCCCCGCGGCGTGCCGCAGATTGAGGTTACCTTCGACATCGATGCCAACGGTATCGTCAACGTGACCGCAAAAGACAAGGGCACCGGCAAGGAACAGCACATCACCATCACTTCCTCTACCAACATGTCGAAAGAGGACATCGAAAAGGCCGTCCATGAAGCGGAGAAATTCGCCGAAGAAGATAAGAAGCAGAAAGAGGCTGTGGAGGTCAAAAACCAGGCCGAATCCGCCATCTTCCAGATGGAAAAGAGTCTCGGTGAACTCGGCGACAAAGTCACCGATGCCGAAAAGGCGCCCGTGAACGACGCCATCGCCAAACTGAAAGAGACCCTGAAAGGCAACGACACCGCCGCTATCAAGGCGGACACCGAAGCGCTTGAAAAAGCTTTCTATCCGATTGCCGAAAAACTTTATCAGTCTCAGGCTCAGGCCGGCGGCGCGAACGCCGGCGCACAAGGGCAGGCCGGAACCGACGAAAACGGAAATTACTACGGCGCAGACTTTGAAGACAAAACCAAATAATTCCCGATGAAAGTGAAGAGGAAAGCAAATTTGCAAATGTAAGTTTGCAAACTGCTTTCCTCTTCCGATAAAAGGCACAGACCCCGTCCTGAATCCGAACGAAAGAACAAGGTCATTTTATGGCAGACAACAAACGAGATTACTATGAAGTTCTGGGCGTGAAAAAAGACGCTTCGGACGATGAAATAAAAAAAGCCTACCGGTCGCTGGCGAAGAAATACCACCCCGACATGAACCCCGGCGACAAAGAGGCGGAAGCCAAATTCAAGGAAGTCAATGAGGCGTATGCCGTTCTGTCCGATACGGACAAAAGGGCGAAATACGACCAATACGGTCACGCGGCCTTTGACCCGTCCGCCGGCGGCGGAGCCGGGTTCGGAGGTTTCGGCGGCTTCGGCGAAGGCGGTTTTGACTTCGGTGACATTTTCTCCTCCTTCTTCGGGGGAAGTTCTTCCTCCGGTCGCTCCCGCGCCAACACGGCGGTGGACGGCGACGATATTCTGACGCGGGTCACCGTGTCGTTTGAAGAAGCCGCTTTCGGATGCAAGAAAGAGGTTTCCTTTGCCCGCGTGGAGGCATGCCCCGACTGCGGCGCCACCGGCGCGGCCAAGGGCACCAAGCCCGAGACATGTCCCAACTGCCGCGGCACCGGCCGCGTGACGGTACAACAGCAGACGATGCTCGGCTATATGCAGACGCAGCGTCCCTGTTCTTCCTGCCGCGGTACCGGTCGCATCGTTAAAACGCCCTGTCCGAACTGCAACGGCAAAGGGTACATCAAAGTGTCGAAAAAACTGGAAGTTTCCATTCCGGCCGGCATAGATTCCATGCAGAGAATCGTCCTGCGCGGTCAGGGTTCCTCCGGTCGCAACGGCGGCGTCGCGGGCGACCTCGTCATTGAAGTGCGTGTCAAGGAGCACAGCGTGTTCACAAGGGAAGGGAACAACATCTATTGCGATGTGCCCGTCACTTTCGCGCAGGCGGCTCTCGGTGCGGAAATCGACATTCCCGTCCTCGGCGGCGGCACGGAAAAATACAAGGTGCCCGAGGGCACGCAGACCGGCACGCGCTTTACCGTGCGCGGCAAAGGCATTGCGGACATCAACAACCCGAAACGCCGCGGCGACCTCGTTTTTACCGCGGTCGTGGATACCCCCCAGAACCTGACGGCAAAGCAAAAAGAACTTCTGAATGCCTTCGCCGCTTCTCTCGGGGAGAGCAACAACCGCAAGACCACGGGCTTTTTCAAAAAAATCTTCAACAAATAAAAAATAAAACAATCGCGATGCATCTTTCGGGTGTGCCGCGATTGTTTTTATCTTTTTATGTTACGCGCTTTTACACCTTTTCTGCGGCGTCGTGCGCGCGGGAGACGGCGGCGATGTCCTTGACGGTGAGATGTCCGGCGTTGTAAGCGTCCGTCAAAGTTTCAAATGTTCCGTCTCTATACACGCGGATGACAAAAGAGGACGAATGGCGAAATGTGTAGCCGGCGACGGTTTCGGACAAGATGGCGGTCAGTTGCGATTCGTCGAAGACGATGACATAGCCGTGATACGTACCGTAGTAGCGTGCTCTTGCGCGGCATTCGGTTCCGTCCGCGAAGCGGAACAGCGGCGCGCCGTAAGCCTCTTCCCACGCGCGGTTCACTTCTTCGCGCAGAGCCGCCGTCAATTCTTCCGATGCAGACGGAACGATGGTGCCGTCGTCCGGTGCATCGGCCTTTTCGCATCCGAACAGACAAAGGCAAAGTGCGGTTGAAAGAAGAAGGCAAAGGAAATGTCTGAGTTTCATGATTTTCTCCTTTATATTTTTATACCGGATGTTTCCATTTTACATGATATTTCCTCTTTTGTCAAGGGCGGTTTACAGTTGCGTGGGAAAAATGCGGCTTTCGGTCGGCCTTTGGCAAAAGGTAAATGCGACAAAATGCAAAAATATTCCATGAAAACATGCAATATCCTTGTTTTTCGTCTTGACTTTATAAAAAAAATATTATATAATAGACCTGTATTTCGGAAAAACGTTGCCGCCCTGCCAGGGTGAGCGGTGCGGACACCGGTTTTCCGGACTCAAAAATTATTTTATGTTTTTACAGGTTACGAAATTGTAATCGAAGGAGGTGTCCATTGCAAATACCAACTTGGCTTGTGATTGCGGTCCCGGTGATTGTGGCTGGTATCGGCGTCCTTGTCGGGTATGTTCTGCGTAAAAATGCGGCGGAACGTACCGTCGGCTCTGCGGAAGAGCAGGCAAGGCATATACTGGAAGACGCTATCAAAAGTGCCGAAAGTGCGAAAAAAGAGTCTATCATTTCCGCCAAGGAAGAAATCTTCCAAATGAAAAAGGAAGCGGATTTTGATATCAAGGAACGCAGAAAAGAAGTGACGCGCATGGAGCGGCGCATCACGCAGAAAGAGGAAACCCTCGACGCAAAAACCGAAGCGCTTGAGAAGAAAGATGCCGCTTTGACCGAAAAGCACAAAGCGGCCGACGATATGAAAGCAAAGATTGACGCGGCGTATGCCGAGCAGGTCGATGTTTTGCAGAAAATCGCCGGACTGACCAAAGATGAGGCAAAGGCAGAACTTGTCGCCCGTCTTGACAGTGAAATGCAGCACGAAACGGCCATGAAAATCGCGGAATACGACCAGAAATTCCGTGAAGAAGCCGAAACCCGCGCCAAAGACATCCTGTCGCTTGCCATTCAGCGTTGCGCGGCCGACCACGTCAGTGAAGTGGCAATTTCCGTTGTACAGATTCCCGGGGAAGAAATGAAGGGACGGATTATCGGCCGTGAGGGACGTAACATCCGCGCCATCGAAAATCTGACGGGTGTCGAACTTATTATCGACGATACACCCGATGTCATCACCATCTCCGGCTTTGACCCCGTGCGCCGCGAAATCGCGCGCATTGCTCTTGAAAAACTGATTTCCGACGGACGCATTCATCCTGCCCGCATTGAAGAAATGGTGGAAAAGGCGCGCCGCGAGGTGGAAAATTCCATCAAACAGGCGGGCGAAAAGGCGGTATTCGAGACGGGCGTGCACGGCTTGCACCCCGACCTTATCAAACTGCTCGGCCGCATGAAATTCCGCACATCGTACGGCCAGAACGCTCTGCGCCACTCCGTGGAAGTGTCTCTTCTTGCCGGTGTTCTTGCCGATGAAATCGGTGTGGATGTAACGACCGCCCGCAGAGCCGGTCTCTTGCATGACATAGGCAAGGCCGTGACGGCCGAGGCCGAAGGTTCGCACATTCAACTCGGTGTGGAAATCGCGAACAAATATCACGAAAGCAAAGAAATCGTGCATGCCATCGAGGCACATCATAACGACGTTGATCCGATATCTCCGCTTGACTTCATTATTCAGGCGGCAGACGCCATCAGCGCCGCCAGACCCGGTGCGCGCCGTGAGGATGTGGAAAACTACATCAAGCGTCTGCAGAAACTGGAAGAGGTGGCCGGTGACTTCGAGGGCGTGGAAAAAACCTTTGCCATTCAGGCCGGCCGTGAAGTTCGCATTATGGTCAAACCCGACGTCATCAGCGATGACCGCATGAAGATTCTTGCGCATGACATCGCGAATAAGATTGAAGGGGAACTCAACTACCCCGGACAGATCAAAGTCAGCGTGATTCGCGAGAGCCGCTGTGTCGACTACGCGAAATAACGGAAAAAACTGCCACTCCGACCGCGTACATCCGCCGCCCGCGGACGTTCGCGGCGGGGCGGCAGTTCTGTTTTTTCGGAATCTCATACGGCGGTGAGCACTGACAGGCAACTACTGCCATAGAAAAGGATAAAACCAATGATGATCAACATTCTTGCCATCGGAGACGTGACAAGCCCCGGCGGACTTGCGCATCTGCATAACGAACTCTGGCGCGTGCGCAGGGAAGAGAATATCGACTTCTGCATTGTCAACGGGGAAAACGCCTCGCTGATTTCGGGTATATCTCCCGAGGGCGCGGTCGATCTTCTGCAAAGCGGTGCCGACGTTATCACCGGCGGGAACCATACGCTGCGAAACAAAGCGACATATACGGTGCTCGACGACGAGGAAGCCCTCCTTCGCCCTCTGAATTTTACGGCGGAAGCCCCGGGACACGGATACACCGTGCGGACGGTCGACGGTGTGCGAATTCTTGTTCTGAACGCGATGGGAAATGTCATGATAGATCCTGTGCTGGACAGTCCCTATACTGCCATTGACCGCATTCTGGAGAGGGAAGCCGGTGCGTACGACATTGCCGTTATGGACTTTCACGCGGAAGCCAGCGGCGAAAAGGTGGCTATAGGCTACGCATACGACGGCAAAATTCAGGTCATCTTCGGTACACATACGCATGTGCCGACCGCCGACCTTCGGATTTTGCCCCGCGGAACAGGGTATGTCACCGACCTCGGCATGTGCGGCGAGTCGGGTGGCGTGCTCGGCATGGACCCCGCGCTTGTGGTGCGGAAAATGCGCACGCACCTGCCGGTGCGTTTTCACCCGGCCGCGGGACCTGTCGTTGCCGACGGCGTGATATTCACCGTAAACACGGAAACGAAAAAAACCGTGTCTATGCGCCGCGTGACCTTTTGATGAAAGGAAAGATATATAAATGCAAATTTTGCATTGCAAAATCGCCGTTATCGGTGCAGGACATGCCGGCATAGAGGCGGCATTGGCGGCCGCGCGCATGGGCGTTGATACAGTGCTGTTTACCATGAATCTCGATGCGGTGGGCAACATGCCGTGCAATCCCTGTATCGGCGGCAGCGGCAAGGGTCATCTTGTGTTTGAAATTGATGCGCTCGGCGGAGAAATGGGGTATGCTGCCGACCTTGTCACTATGCAGTCCCGTACGCTGAACCTCGGCAAAGGCGCCGCCGTGCATGCCAAACGCGTTCAGGCTGACAGAGCGGCCTACCGTAAGTATATGAAATCGGTGGTCGAGGAGCAGGAGAATCTACGCCTCGTGCAGGCGGAGGTCGTCCGTATCGGTACAGAGACAGACAGCGACGGCGTGCGGGTCGATTGGGGCGCTTTGCCGTCTCCCTCTGCCTCTGCCCCTGCGGACACAAAGATGCAGAATCTCTGCACCTATTCGCCGCATTACAGCAAGGCGTTTACCCCGCGTGACGATTACGGCACACTGCATACCAAGGCAAATTCCGAAGAAAGGAATTTTGTGTTCTCTTGCATACTTAATTGCTGTTA
>CAKRWK010000031.1 GCA_934417455.1 uncultured Eubacteriales bacterium | reverse complement strand
TCGCACAGCACTCCGACTATCTGTCGCGCGACGACGCGGGCAACCTGACGCCGACCAAACTTCTGAACGTGTTCCGCGAAGATTCGCTTCTCACCTACGAAAACAAATTTATCAACACACTTCTGTCCCGTCTTGCGCTTTTTGTCGACCGTCGCTATCGGATATGGAAGACGCGCGGCGCGGACGAGCGCGTGCGCAAGACGGAATTTACCGACAGCTTTCTGCACGGCGAGGCACGCGCCAAAGTGACCGTGACGGTGGAACTGTCCGAGCGGTGCGACGGAGACGGCGGCGAGAAGAACACGACTTACGACAGCGACCTTTATCGCCGCGTCGAACGGCTCCACGGCATTACCGGGGCCTACATGAGCTCGGCCTTTGTCCGCAACATGGGCAAAAACTATGTGTATCCGCCCATTCTGCGCACCAACGTCATTCTGAAAAACAAGTATTTCCGGCAGTGTCTTGCGTTGTGGGAATTTATCGAAAGTTACGACGACGCCGGGTACGGCCTTGTCGTGGATGAAAAGGTCATGGACGTCGGCGCGGACTATGTCCGCCGCCTGTACGACGGCGCGGCCATCCAGTATATGGCCTTCTGCCATGACGTTTGCGAAGGGTTCGGCCTCGGGGATGAGTTGGCGGCGGAAAAGACAAACGACCTGTCCGCCTATGTGCGGGACGATCTTTCCGCGCCCGAAGCGGAGGAAAACCACGTCTATCGTCGTCGCGAGGAAGCCGCGGACGAGGACATCCGCTATGCCGTCGAGGTGGCTCTGCGCGCCGATGAACTGTACGAAGAGCCGACGGCAGAGGACGGGGAAGACGTTGCAGGGGGTCTGCGTATCTACCGCACATTCCTGTCCCGCCTGCACGGTCTGGACGACGAGGGAAAACGGACGGTGTGCGAAATGGCCAACGCCATTCTGGCCTATCCGAAAGTCTCTGCGCGCACAAGCCGCGACTTTCTGACCTTCCGCCACAAGCGGCGCGCCATAGCGCGTATCGCCGTGCGCGGAAAAACACCCTGTCTTTATCTACCTCTGACGGCGGCGGGGGAAGACCCGAAATACCGCCTGCGTGACGTCGGCGACGCCGACCGTCTTGCCGACACGCCGTCACTTCTGCGCGTGCGCAGCGGCCGCGCGCTGAAATATGCAAAAGAGTTGATTCTCCGTGTGGCGGAAAACATGGCGCTCGGCGCGCCACGCCCGGAGGATAAATATACGCCGATGCGCGCGGAAGATTACCCGCCGCTGACAAACGAAGAGTTGCTGTCCCGCGGTCTTATCCGCGTGGTGACAGTGTACGGAGACAAAGCCCGCACGCCCTTCCCGGTGAAAATGCCCGTCCTGCCGGAGGAACCGATCGCGCTGGCGGCTGTTCCCGCCGTCATACCGAAAACGGAAGTTCCACGCACGGACGCTACGGCGGAGCGCGTGAGTATCGCACCGAAAGTGCCGTTTGCCGAAGGGTGGGAAACGGATGACAGCGAGCCGGAAATTTACGGGCTTGACGACAGCCGCAACTTTATAGCCGACCTTGCCGAACAGGCGAAAAAGACGCGGAAAGAGGAGAACAAATGAGCGCACAGACCCGTGATGCACGGACGTCCGGGGGACGGTATTTGTCCCGCTTCGTCAGCGTAACTGTTTCCGCGCTTCTCGCCGTTGCGGTCTTTCTGACCGTGTATGCGACCGTGTGCCGGGTCAAGGGCAAAACCGCCTTTGTATTCGGGTATGCCATGCTGTACGTACAGACGGAGAGCATGGAACCGACCATTGCGCGGCAGAGTTGCATTCTTGTCCGCCGCGCGGACACAAACACCATCCGCGAGGGCGACGTGATTACCTATGTCTGTCGCGATCCGTCCTCGGCCGTTTACGGTGCGCAGATTACACATCGGGTCACGGAAGTAACGGAGGAAGGGTTCCGCACAAAGGGCGACCACCCGCTCGCCGTCACCGACAAAATGACGGTGGCACCGGAGGATGTCGTTGCCGTGTATGTGAAAAATCTTTTCTTTATGACGTTTTTGTCGCGGGCGTTTTCGGGCGTGTTTGGCCTGATATTCATTGTTTCTGTGTTTGCTCTGTCCGTCGGCGTGTTTTTCATCCGCGACGTCGTGAAGACCTTGGCAGAGGCCGATGAAGAACAGAAGAAAACCGAAAAAGAAAAAGAAATCAGACGGCGCATAGACGAAGAAGTCCGGCGCCGCATGGAAGAGGAGGACGAAAAGACGGAAAAATGAAAAGTTTTCTGAAAAAACACGGAAAAGACCTGACGTTTGCCGCCGTTCTTTTCGTCGCGCTCCTGTTTATTATCAACATTGTGACGCTCGGGCGGGATTATTCGGGCGGCGTCAGAGGACAGGCCGCGGAACGGGCGCGGTTTGCGACGTCGGAAACGGCGTTCCTCCTGCAGAAACAAATCGACGGTTATACGGCGGATATGCGCCGTCTGGCCGTTTCGCTTTCGGATGTGACGGATGAGGAAACATTGTACGAGCGGCTTTCAGCCGAGGCCTCTTACCGTTCAATGACGGACGAATCTTTCAAAACGTTTTACTACATTTCGGACGGAACGCTCTTTCATATGAGCGGCGCCCCTTCGACGGAATACCCCGACCTTACTGCCCTTGCGACGGCAAGCGGCGACGCATTGTCGAAGGTCTTTCAATACGAAAATATTCTGATGTCCGTCGGCGTGTCTGCTGAAGTAAACAACGACGTTTTGCAAAGAATTATTTGCGTTTATGACAGAAGCGTCCTGATGTTCGCCACAGCGTTTGCTGACAGCGAGGACGGCGCAAGGCCGGAATCGGTGGAAAATTCCGCTTTCACACTGCTCTGCAAAGCGGACGGCCATGTCCTTGACAGAGTGGAAAACACGGCTGATTTTTCCGTCGGGACAAAAACCGTGACGGAAGGCATCTTAAAAACGCTTCTGACCGACGGTGACACATACAAAGAAGTTGTCGGCATGATTTCCCACATGGAAGAAGGCGCGGTCACGCTGCGCGTCGGAACGGAAGAATATATTCTGACGGTGCGGCCGCTTGGGGGAAATGCAGGAGGGCTGTTTCTTCTTTCGCTGTATCGCGCTGAGGCGGTATACGGTGACGGATACCGTCTGATGCGCCTCATATGGGGTACGCTTCTCGTATTTTCCATTGTGGTGACGGTGCTTTGCATTTCCTTTGTCGCACGGCAGATAGACGCCCATCGCCGCGTGGCCAGCCTGGCGCTGGAGAATGAAGCGCTCGACTGCCCCACCACGCTGAAATTCGAGAAGGAAATGAAGGCCATCCTTGAGCGAAACCGCGTGACAAATTATTCCGTCGTGATTGTGCGCGTATCGAATTTCGATTTCATCGTGACGCATTTCGGCGCCGGCGCAGAGCATGCGCTTCTGCGGCATATGCGCAACGTCTGCCATACGTCGCTTTTGCTTGAAGAGACATATGCCTACGGTTCCGGCGGCGATTTCTGGCTTCTTCTGCATACCAAGGACAGAAAAACGCTGACCGACCGGCTGACGGTGCTCGAAAAACTCGTTACGGAGGGTGCAACGCTTGACGACAAGAAATATACCGTCAATCTCTCTTTCAACATCTACGAAATCGAGCGCGGAAAAGACGAAAACGTGCGGCACATCATGGACAAAGCCCTTACCGTACGCGATATGTGTCTGAACGCGACGGCCTCTTCTTATCACTATTACGGCGACGTCGTGCGCGAGACGTACATGCAGAAAGCGGAAATAGAGGGACGCATGGAGCGCGCTCTCGAAAACTGCGAATTTCACCTGTTCTATCAGCCGAAATACAATATGCACACCGGTACGCTCGACGGCAGCGAAATTCTCGTGCGTTGGTTTGACCCGCAGATAGGCACCTACCGACGCCCCGGCGATTTCCTCAAAGTTTTTGAAGAAACCGGCTTTATCAGCAAGATGGACCGGTTCGTCTTTTATCGCGCCTGCGAAAACATCGCCGAACGCATTGCCGACAGAAAAACGGTCTATCCCATTTCCGTCAACGTGTCCCGCGTGACGGCGATACAGCCCGATTTTCTGGCCTACTACAAACGCATCAAGGAAAAATTCGGCATCCGCGACAATTTTGTCACGTTGGAATTTACAGAAAGCTTCGCGTATGAAAACTACGAATACCTCTCCTTTATCGTCGGCGAACTTCACGCGGCGGGCTTTTACTGTTCCCTTGACGACTTCGGCACGGGATATTCTTCCTTCACGCCGCTCAAACAGTTGCCGATGGACGAAATCAAACTGGATATGGCTTTCCTTGAAAAGGGAATTTCGGGCGAACGGGATGACGCCATTCTGAAGAGCGTGATAGACCTTGTCCGCACGCTCGGTATCAAGGTGACTCAGGAAGGCGTCAGTTCAAAAGAAGAATTTGACCGCATGGCAGCCCTCGGTTGCGACGTGATTCAGGGATATTACTTTGCCAAACCGATGAAATACGCGAGTTATCTCGAATTCCTGAAAAGCGCGTTCCCGAGCGGATAATTTACCGTTTGTTTACAAAAATACCGTACAGATGTTCCATTTGTACGGTAAAATATTGCATTAAGCTACATTTGCTTTTCAATTTCACTTCACATTTCTTATATTTTGCATCAAGACCTATGCGGAACATTATGCAGATATGTCACTACGATACTTTCGACAGAGGAAGCATGCAGGAGGTAACATGAACGACTTTGAATCCATGACGGGTACAGAAGCCGAGACATACGTCGGTCATCTGCGGGAAACTTTTACCGTGGCGCGTATTCTCGATGCCGGAACGCTCGGAGACATCTGTGTGGGCGATGGAAAAACGCATACGCCCATCCCCGGTGAAAAATTCTGGGAAACGCACAGCGCGTGCGAGCGGTGTGCGGCCTGTCAGGCGCTGTCGGAGAAAACGCAGAAAACCAAACTTGAATTTGTCGGAAACGAAATCTGGCAGGTATTGGCGCGGTATGTGGAAGTGGACGGAAAACCATCTGTTCTTGAGTTGATTGACCGTCTCGACGATGACTGCATTGCCGACTTTGACGGAAAAAGCCGACTTCTCACCAAGCTTTCGGGACGGTATGAGGAACTTTACCGTGACGTGCTGACGGGCACCTATAATCGTCGCTTTTATGAAGAACGGATGCGGCACGAAGCCGCGGTGGCCGGGGTGGCCATGATGGACATTGATGATTTCAAACTGTATAACGATATTTACGGCCACGGCGCGGGGGATGCCGTTCTTGCCGCCGTGACGGCCGAAATGAAAAAAGACATCCGCAAGACGGACAAACTTGTCCGCTTCGGTGGAGACGAATTTCTTCTTGTCATGCCCGGCGTACCGGACGAACTTTTCTACGACACGCTGCGGGACATCTGCCGGCGGGTCAACGGTTTGCAGGTGAAAGATTACGGCGGTCTTCGTTTGTCGGTCAGTATCGGCGGAACGATGTGCCATGACGAACTTATGGAGGAAGCGGTCGCCCGCGCGGATAAACTCATGTACCGCGCCAAACAGCGGAAAAACACACTTGTCACGGACAGGGACACCGCGCCCGTCTCGGACGAGAACGAAAAACAGCTGATTCTCATTGTCGATGATGCGGAGATTAACCGCGAAATTCTTGCCCGTATTCTTCATGATGATTTTCGTATTATGACGGCAACGGGCGGAGAGGAATGTATTTCCACCCTTGAAAAATACGGCACGGCCGTGGCGATCGTGCTTCTCGACATCATCATGCCGGGGACGGACGGTTTTGACGTGCTCGAATATATGTCGGAGCGGCGTCTTCTTGACGACATTCCGGTCGTCACCATCACGGGTGATACGTCCGACGTGTCCGTCAAACGCGCCTATGAAATGGGCGTGACGGATTACATCAGCCGCCCTTTTGACGCACGGATTGTACGCCGTCGTGTAAACAATGTTGTACGTTTATATGCAAAACAGCGCCGTCTTATTTCTTTGATTACTACGGAAATGACGGAGCGCGACCGCAACGGAAACTTCCTTTTCGGTCTGATGGCGCAACTGGAATCCTATCGGTGCGGAACGGTCGGAGCCCCCGTGTTCCGTATCCGTGAAATTACGCGGCTGCTTCTCGAGCAATTGGCGAAAGAAGGGGATATGTACCGTTTTGACAGTCGTGACGTGAGCCTGATATGCAAGGCGTCCATGATGCACGACATCGGAGAGGTCGGCATCAAGCGAAAAATTCTTCGGAAACCCGGCGCGCTTTCCGCAGAGGAATATGAAGAGGTGAAAAAACACCCCCTGATAGCCGCGGATATGATAGAGCGGCTGCCAGAGTTCCGGGACGAACCGCTTTTCCGGTGGGTGTATCAGATTTGCCGCTGGCATCATGAACGTTACGACGGCGGCGGATACCCCGACGGCCTTCGCGGCGACGAAATTCCGCTTGCGGCGCAGGTGGTGTCGATTGCCGATACCTTTGACGCGCTGACGAGCGACCGTCCTTACCGCAAAGCCATGACGCCGGAGATTGCCATGCGCATGATTCGCGACGGCGCATGCGGTGCCTTTTCTCCCATGCTTGTCGGTGCGCTCGGCGCTGTGTACCGGCAGATTCCGGACGCCGCTCTCTGGAAGACGTTTTCGTCGGTCGATGCCGGCGCGGGTGATGCCGGATGAGCCGCTCGGGAAGCCGTACGGCAAGAGGGAGGAGCGGCGTGCGGTACCTTTCCGTCCTTCTGCTTTTTTGCCTGTTTCTCTGTATGTTTCCGTCCTGCGGACAGCCGCCGGCGACGGACGGGGAAGACCTGCCGCCCCTTCGCATCGGCAGTGACGATTACGCCCCGTTCTTTTATATGGACGAAAACGGCGAATTTGCCGGCATTGACGTTGCTCTCGCAACGGAAGTCTGCCGTAGACTCGGTTATCGGGTGGAATTTGTCAGAATCGACTGGACGAAAAAGGACATTCTTCTTGCCGCAGGCGAGGTGGATTGCCTGTGGGGCAGTTTTTCCATGACGGGCAGGGAAGACCGCTATATCTGGGCAGGCCCCTATATGAACAGCCGGCAGGTGGTTGTTGTCCCGGAGGACAGCGATATACATACGCTTTCCGACCTGGCTGGGCGGCGCGTGGCCGTGCAGGCTACCTCAAAACCGGACGAAATTTTTTCTTCCGGCACGGATGAGCGGATTCCGCCCCTGCGCGACCTTTATTGTTTTGAAAACATGAAAAATGTCTTTGCCGCGCTTCGCAAAGGCTATGTAGACGCCATCGCCGGACACGAAACGGCCTTCCGCGACTATATGCGGTATACGTCCGGAAACTATCGCGTTCTCGATGAACATCTGCTTGTCGTTCACCTCGGAGTTGCCTTTGATAAAAACGGCGACGGCGTTATGGCCGGAAAAGTCAAAGCAACGCTTGACGAAATGAAAAACGACGGTTTCACACAGGAAATTCTGCGTGCCTACGGCATTGACTCCGATTTTGCACTGGAGGACGACGGATGGGCAAAATAAAGAACATCTTCCGACGTTTGCGTCTGCCGGTTTTTCTTCTCATCGTCGGCGGCGCGGTCGTGACGGGCACCGTGCTCGGCATCGGTACGGCGTACTGTCGGAGAAAAGCCGGAGAACGGATGCGACAGGTGCTCTCGTACATGGAGGAACAGTGCATCCGATATGACAATGTGGCGGCCGAGGAGGAAACGAAGAGCCTTATCCGCACGGCGGACAAAGTACAGGAATTGCGCCGGGATTTTTCCGCGGAAGATTTGACGGATAAAGACAAAATCCGCACATACCTAGAAAATCAGCGCATGACGGGACTGATTGTGACGGACAATGCGGCCGGTACGCACTGTGTGTATACGTCGGACGGCTCGGACTTTGATGATTGGCGGGACACACTGATCCGGGTATCGGCATCGGCGCCGCAAAGAATTCACACGGAGCGTTACACCCCGGGAGACGGATATTATTACGATTTTGCGGTTACCGCCCGTACCGACGGCGTATCCGGACTGATTTTCGGCTACGTCCGTCAGACGGCGGAAAATGTGACAGGTACCCGTCTGTCTGTCAGAACCCTGCTTGACGGGTATAATTTCGACGTGAACGGTATTGTGGCCGTAACGGACGGTGTGACCGTCATCGGTTCCAACCGTACGGAATGGAACGGTATAGCGGCGGAAGATTGCCCTCTTGTCAGTTCGGCACGCGGAGAATTCACATTTGGCACACTTTTTACCGTGCATTTTAACGGTGACGTTTATTACACCATGCGTGGCAAGGGAGACGGTGTGTTTTTCTATGTGTTTTTGCCATCTTACGACGTCATGCGTAATCGCTCTGCCATGCTTTCTTATGTGTTGGTATTTTATTTTGTGTTGGTCGGCACTGTCCTGTGGTTTCTTCAGAGAAATAAGGAGGTGCAGGCAAAAGCGGGGGAAGCTGCCCGTCTTCGATACAGCGAAGAAATGGATAAGCTGGCAGGGGATGCCATCCGTGCCAACGAGGTGAAGGCAGACTTTCTGCGACGCATGAGTCATGACTTACGTACGCCCATCAACGGCATTCGTGGTATGCTTGACATTGCGGACTATTATGCTGACGATAAAGAAAAACAGACCGAGTGTCGCAAAAAAATCCGAGACGCTTCGGGACTTCTTCTCGACCTTGTCAACGATGTTCTCGATATGAAAACGTCGGGAACGGGAGAATCCCTGCCGCCGCCGGAATCTTTCCTCTTGTCTCCGCTTTTGGACGAGGTCAAAACCGTGATGACGGAGGTGGCGGCAGAGCGCGGTATTCTGCTCGACGAGGAAGAACGGCATCTTCCGCAGGACTGCTTTACGGGACAGCCGCTGATGCTCAAAAGAATCCTTATGAACCTTTTGGGCAATGCCGTCAAGTACAATAAGAAACACGGAAAAATTCACTTTTCCTGTCGGGAAACCGGTTCTTCCGACGGCGTGGCCAATGTCGTGTTTGTCATTTCCGATACGGGAATAGGCATGAGTGCGGAATTTCAAAAACACATGTATGAGCCGTTTGCCAGGGAAGATACTTCGGTCACCGCTGAATGCAGCGGTGTTGGACTCGGGTTGTCCATCGTGCAAAACCTGATAGAGCTTTTGCATGGGACTATTTCCGTCGCCAGCCGGCAGGGTGAGGGTACGACTTTTACCGTCATGTTGCCTCTGCGGGAAGATGTATCCCGTCCGACGTCTGCCGCGGCAGACCCGCAAGCGACAACGTCGCTTGCGGGGAAGAACATTCTTGTGGCGGATGAC
>CAKRWK010000030.1 GCA_934417455.1 uncultured Eubacteriales bacterium | reverse complement strand
TCGCAGTAGCGCGCATAGAATTTGTCGGGGAAGACGTTCAGAAGGCGATTCCAAAGGATATTGGAATTGACGTCGGCAATATTGTCTTCGGCACGGCCGTCTTTGTCAATGACGGGGAGCATGTCGTTCGGGGGCGCGACGCGATAACCGTCCCACACCATGCCGAAGGTACCGTCCTGGTCGTACACGGACGGGAACCAAACCTTGCCGTCATAGGTGCACCAGAGAATGTTTTTCGCCGAGTTGTCACGCATGTATATGGCGTAGAGATAGAGCAGATAGTCAATGGAAGAATCAAGGTCAAGATATTCGCCGATATCGCGACGGAATGTTTCGTCGTCGGCCGTTGTCAGGAAATGGATGACGCGGTTCAGACTTTGGCGTACCCATGTGACATCGCCGGTTGTCTTTTCCGTGCTGAAAAATTTAAGTTCGTATTCGCCGCTGCGGTAGTCGCCGTTTTTGTCTTTCGCAAAGTCGGCGTCAAGCGGGGTATCCATTAACGTGTTCCACCCGTCCGCCATGATGATGGCTTCTTTTTCGCCGTCGCCCATGTCGAACATCCACTCGTCTTTGGGAACGTTCAGGGTATAAAGACCGTGAAATTCGCCGTTCATGTACACGAGAACAGGGAACCCATCAATGGCACCGGCATTTGTTTTCAGGCCGAGCAGACGTGTTCTGAGGTCGCTCTCCGGGCGGAGGGCGACGCCCTCTTTCCAAAGGCGGCAGGTCACCACGTTGCGTCCCTGCGTCACATCCACATAGTTGGCTTTCAGGCAGTACTTGCTTTCTTTGCCCCAACCGAGGTTGACTTTGTTTTTCTTCGAAAACGTGCCGTCCTTATAGAGTTTCATTGTGTAATTCTTTTTCGGGAAGGATGCCGATGTGCCGCCCTGCCAGTGAATCAGCGCATAGCAGTCAAATTCCGTGCCGTCGGGGGATGTGAACGTCACCTGCATTTTGGCGTCCTGGGTTTTGGACGCGGACAGGTAGTTGCCGGTAAAGTTCAGATGCGGCATGCGGTCGGCATCTGCCGGGATGGTGCGTTCCTCTTTGACTTCCTTACAAGTCTTGCAGGCAATCAATTCTTTGCCTTCCGTAAAAGCGCCGGCCGGTGTCCCGACCTGCCAGTCCCCGAAACTATGACCGAGAGCCGGGACGGCTTCGACTTCCGTCGCGCCACAGACGGTGCAGACAGACACTTTGGTGCCGTCTTTCGTACAGGTGGCGGCTTTGGTGATCTGTCCGTCACCGAACCGATGGCCTGTAGCCGGTATGGTTTCCGTTTTTGTTTCGCCGCAGGAAATGCAGGTGTAAACGGCGCTTCCGTTTTCCGTGCAGGAGGGAGCGTTATATACGCTTTCGTCAAACGTGTGTACGTGCTTTGGCGGTTCCTCCTTACTTCCGCACGCCGACAGGGAAAGGCCGACGGTAAGCAAAAAAATCAGCAACAGGGAAAATCGCAGTTTTTTCATTGTTTTTTCCTTTCGGGGAGATAATATTTCACCTTTCCTTTATTTTATCATGAAAGGAGACAAAAAACAACGGTCGGACATGTAGAAAAACAGAGGTCGTTTTTGTGCAAGTTGAACAAATCGCGCATTTTTCTTAAAAAGCGAGAGACAAGGCGGCCAGTGCGGCCGCCAGCGCAGGCAGGGACACGGCTGCCCCGACGCGGACAAAATCGCGCAGGTCGAAGGCAACGCGTTCGCGACGGAGAATATCCGACCACATGATGCCCGCGAGGGCACCGACCGGCGTCAGACAGGCGCCGAGATTGGAACCGACAACGGAAGCGAAGGCCGCCGGAGCGTTGGCAACGGACAGATCGGCGAAGAGGACGCTCATCGGAATGTTGTTCATCAGATTGGCGACGAAGAACGACGCCGCGCCGTATACGGGCACGGCGGGACCGAAAGAAAGCGCCGCCGTCACCGCGTCGCAGACGCCGCGTTTTTCGAGCGCCGTGACAAGGATAAACATGGAGAGCATGAAGGGCACGATTTCCCACGGCATGCGTTTCAGCGTGCGAAAAAGAATCACGGGGCGCTCCCGCCGCAGACGGCGGTAAACGAGAACGCAGGCAAAGAGCGAGACCGCAAGACACAGACTGACAAGCCACATGTCAAGTCCGATATAGCCCGACAGACTGACAAGGAGAATACAGAGCGACAGGTGGACAAGTCCGATGATAAGAAGCGGTTTTTCCGAAACCGGCGGCACCTCGTTATCGTCCGTGTGCATGGGCTCCCCGAGAGATTTTCGGAAAAGGAGAAAGAGAACGGCGAAAGACACAAGTCCCGCGGCACATGTCGGCACCAGCATGACGCGAAGGTAATCGAAAAACGCGATGCCGGAAAAGCCGGCGATATAAATGTTGGTGGGGTTTCCTATCATCAGTGCCATGCTCCACGTGTTGGCGGCTGAAAATTCGGCAAAAAGATAGGGGTGCGGGCGGATGCCGGCGCGCTTGGCAAAAGCACAGATAAACGGCGTGAAGGTCAGAATAATGATGTCGTTCGACGTGAAAACCGTCAGTACGGCAACGGTGACATACAGGAGAAAAAAGAGGCGGAACTGTGAATTGCCCGCCCGCTGCAGAGCAAGCGAGGCCAGCCGCCGGAAAAAACCGACCTCGTCGAGAAAGACGGAGAACGACGTCATGGACAGGAACAGAATCAGAATTTTTACCGGATTGACGGCGGCATCTCTGAAAATTCCTTCCGCCGCGTCTTGAAGGGGCAACAGCCCGGAAAGAAGAAGCGAAAGCGCTCCGAGAACGGCGAAAAAACAATATCCGCCTATCTGAAATCTTCCGATACGGATTTGCGGGAGAAAGAAAACGGACAGCACCATACAAAGAACGGTGATGCCGCATACAAGACAAACAGCAAGCATACATGCACGGCTTTCTTGGTAATGGAAAATTACTGTAAAAACGGGAGAAGGAGCGACATAAAGGGTAACGTAACGGTACTGAGCATGGTACCGAGCAGAACCAGTGACGCGGCGTCATCCTGCCCTTCGCCGAGAATTTCGGAAAAATTCAGAACAATGGAGGCGACGGGGCAGGCGGACGTAATGAAAAACGTGCGTTTGACGTGCATATCCAGCGGGAGAAAGAAGACGAGCGCAAAAGCGACGGCCGGCATGACGCACTGTTTGACAAAAATCACGGGGTAGGTGCGGATGCGCAGAAATATGCGTCCGAGGTTCATTGTGCCAAGCCGCATTCCCATAATCAGCATGGAGACGGCGGAGGACATGCGTCCTACGGTGGTTACCATAGAAAAAAGGTCGGCGGGGAGAGGAATTTGCAGACAGAAGAGAAACATCGCGACGGCGGCACCTATGGTGGCCGGGTTAAGAATCACTTTTTTCAGTTTTATGTATCCCGGATTGCCCGAGATGACGGCCGACCCCACTGTCCAGCCGAGCACGTTCATGACAAAAGCGTACACGGCGGTATAGACAATCAGTTCGGACGCGATGTCCGGCATCAACGCTTCGATAATCGGAATGCCGAAAAAGGCGCAGTTTCCGAACGCCGAGGCGACGGTGGCGATGCGACAGAACACATCGGTTCTGCCCCTCTTTCGCAGAAGAAGGAACACGCCCCCGAGCATAACGGCGTGAAGGACAAGCACAAGGAGGGCGAATATCCCCATGTGCGCAAGTTTTTCCGCTGAAAACGCGGTGCTTTTCAGAGAATATACGAACAGACAGGGCTGACAGACGTAGAGCAGAATTTTGGAAAGCCCGGGAATGCAGGCTTCGTCAATCATCCGACGGCGGATGAGGATAAATCCCGGCGCCGCCGTCAGGAGAAGAACGCCGACGGCGATAAGAGCGGTGAGAAATGTGGTCATGAGAACCTCACGGTGAAATCGGAATTGTAGGGAACGGAGACAACGTTGATGCGGGACAGGCGGTCGGTTGCAATGACGTCGGGGGTGCGTTTTTCAATTTCGGCATTGCAGAGAGCGGTGGCGGCGCGGGTGTAGAAATCGGAGAAGAACGCGGACAGCTCTTCGTCGGCGTAGGCACCGGTGACCAACGTGTCACGGTAGATATAACAGACGCCGACCGACGTCGTCACCTTGGCAAATTCGCCTTCTCCGAGGCGGAGCGCTTCCGTGACAACTTCTGGAAAATCGGCATAGGCTTCGGTTGTCGCTTTGGAACCGGAAGAGAAATAATATCCGGTTTCGGTATAGGTCGCATCGTTTTCCTTTGCATACTTGTCTTCGGCATACTGACGGAGCATAACGTCGGTCATGGCGCCGCTTTCTCCGTTCTTGCGGGCTTCCATCGCGGCGTCCAGCCTTGCAATGTCGGCCGCGCGGCTCTCTGCTTCGGCGGGGGAGAGCGGCTCAGTAAGGTCATTGCCGCTTCCGTCCTTGATGCGGTTACCGTCCTCGTCGTAGACAAATGTGTCTTCCGTGCGGATGAAAAGCAGACGGACGCGGACATATTTTTCATTGTAAAACGAATTGCAGACCGCTGTGTCATAAGCCATGTTGGCAGCGTTTTCTCCGTACAAAAGTCGAAAAAGTTTGTTTGTTTTGTAAAGCATGATTGCTATTTTTTGCAGATTTTTGTATCCGAATCCGTATTTTTCCGTCAGTTTATCGAAGGCGGCTTTGTTTCCGTCGGCTTCGCTGTATTTCAAAAGGTCGGAGACGGCGTTGTCGATGGTTTCCTTGTCCTTGTCGGTCAGAACGGACGTGCGGTCAAACAGATATACGGAGACAAGAAGGGAGCGGACATACGATTCCGTATAGGCAGCGAGGGCTTCGCCGTGTGTTGTTCCGTCCCCGCTGTCGGAAGCGAAAAACGCGTCCGTATCGGACACGGCAATACCCTGTGCGCGCAGGGAAGAGAGGTAACGCGCTTTGCAGACGGAGGCAAAATACGAATAGGTGGCCTCGTCCTCAGTATTCCCTTCGTATTTCATGACGGCGCGCGCGTTGCGCGCCAATACCACGGTGCCGAACACGGCACCGAACAGGAGCGCGAGTGCGCAGACGGCCGCGAGGGAGACGAGAATGATTTTCTGCGGTGTTTGCCGGATGTCCGGTTGTCTTTTTTCGTTTTTCATCGTTGTTTGTCTCCTTCTTCTTTTTCGTTTTCCGCGGACGTGCTTTCGCCCTCCGCCGTGCGTGCCGTTTCGCTGTATGCCCGCGGTTCGGAAAGTCAGCCCGGGAAAACGCAAAAACAGTTCCGACCAGACAGAAAGGTCGGGTTTTTCCGCCAGAAACCGCAGGTACCCCTCGGCGGCTTCTACGCGGCGGATGCGCGCCGCGGCGGCCGCGGCACGGATGAATGCCACGGAAATCAGTCGCTCCGTTGCACGCGGAATTTCGCCATAGCGGTCGAGAAATTCGTCCGTGACGTCCTGCATGTCTTCCGCCGTTTCGATAAGCGAAATTTTCTTATACATTTCCATCCTTCCGGCGGAGGTTTCGATGTAACTTTGCGGAATGTTGGCATCCGCCTTGATGTCCACGACAGCCTCAAAGGGCGCGGCTTTCTTTTCACCTTTTTTCTCGAGGACGGCCTCACTTAATAATCTGACGTAGAGATCATATCCGACGCTCTCCATGTATCCGTGCTGTTCGGCACCGAGAAGATTGCCGGCGCCGCGGATTTCAAGGTCGCGCAGCGCCACTTTGAATCCGGCGCCGAATTCGGCAAATTCCCGGATGGCCGCAAGCCGCTTGGTCGCCACCTCGGAGAGCGATTTGCCTTTCCGGTAGGTGAAATAGGCATATGCCTGCCGGCTGCTGCGGCCGACGCGGCCGCGAAGTTGGTGCATCTGCGAGAGGCCGAGCCGGTCGGCGCCTTCCATAATCAGCGTATTTGCGTTCGGCAGGTCGATACCGGTTTCGATAATGGTCGTGCAGACAAGGATGTCCGTTTCGCCGCGGACAAGCGTTTGCCAAATGTCCTCGAGTTCGTCCTTTTCCATGCGACCGTGGGCATAAGTCACCCGCGCGTCGGGAAACGCCTTCATCAGCCGTCCGGCAACAAGGTCGATGTCTTCCGTTTTATTGTAAAGGTACAAAACCTGCCCGTGCCGTCCGAGTTCGCGGCGGATGGCGTCGTAAATCACGCCCTCGTCGTATTCCAGAACATAGGTCTGCACCGGCCGTCGGTCGGCCGGGGCTTCTTCAAGGACGGACATGTCGCTGATGCCGTTCATCGCCATATTGAGCGTGCGGGGAATGGGCGTGGCCGTCAGAGTCAAAACATCCACCTGCGAGGCGAAGGTTTTGAGTTTTTCCTTCTGAACGACGCCGAAGCGTTGTTCCTCGTCCACAATAAGCAGACCGAGATTTTTGAAAGTCAGTAAACCGGAGAGCAACTTGTGCGTGCCGATCAGCAGGTCAACGTCTCCTCTTGCCACACGGCGCAGAATCGTGGCCTCTTCTTTCGGCGTACAGAAACGGGAGAGCATTTCGATATTGACGGCGTATCCGCGCATACGGGAGAGCGCGGTCTGATAATGCTGCATGGCAAGAATGGTGGTCGGCACGAGCATGGCCACCTGTTTTCCCGACAGAATGGCTTTGAATGCCGCGCGCAGTGCCACCTCGGTTTTTCCGAAGCCGACGTCGCCGCAAAGCAGACGGTTCATGGGCACGGGGCGCATCATGTCCGCCGTCACTTCCTCAATGGCCTGCAGTTGCGAGGGCGTTTCCTGAAATCCGAATCTGTCGGCAAATTCTCTTTCCTCCTCGCCGTCTGCCGGAAAAGCGAACCCGGGGGTACGGGTGCGTTCGGCATACAGTCGGATAAGGTCCTCGGCAATGTTTTCCACGGCCGCTTTGACTCTGGCTTTGGTACGTCCCCACTCGTGGGAGCCCATTTTCGACAGACGGACGCTTCCGTCCTTTTCCTTCTGTCCGATGTACTTGCCTATCATTTCAAGGCGGTCGCAGGGGACGAACAGCTGGTCCGTTCCCGCATATTGCAGGGTGATGTAGTCGCGCAGAATGCCGTCCACCCGCACCGTGCGGATACCTTCAAAACGTCCGATCCCGTAGTTGCGGTGCACGACATAATCGCCGACGGAAAGGTCGGCATAACTCATCAGCCTCTCTCCCGCACCGCCGACGCGGCGCAGAATGCGTCTCTGCCGCCGTTCGGCGGCTATCGCGCGTCCGCTGTCGCGCCGCATGGACAAAACGGCCACCTTGGCGGACAGAAGTTCAAATCCTTCCTCTATATACCCGCATCCGAGGTAAATTCCGCCGTTTTGCATACTATCATAGTCAAAATCGTCAGATTTTTCAATGATGGCAGTCGCAATATCCGCTTCGGCAAGAGAGGATTGCAGGGACTTTTTTCCGGCCTCCGATTCGCAGATAATCAGCGTGCGGTAACCCCCCTTGCGGAAAGACACAAGGTCGTCATAGAGGAGAGAGGCGTTGTCGCCGTATGACACGGTGCGCCGGCAACGGAACCCGAACAGGCCGCCGAGGCGGGTGGCGGCAATGCCGCCGGCAAAGGGATTGATATGCACGGGCACCTGTGCCGCGAGCCACTCTTTGATTTCTTTTTCGCCGGCCAGACAGTCGCAGGCGCCGTCCTTTGCGCCTAAGAGACATTCCTCCGCCTGATTTTCGATTCTGTCGGCCGCGGTTTTGTAATTTTCTCTGACGGCACCCGTGCCGGAAAAGAATACGACGGCGCGGCCGCGACGGCCGATGTGGGAGAGGAGCGTGTCGCGCGACGGATAAATGAGCGGCAGATATTTGTCGCCAAAGCGGAAGGAAAGACAGTTTTCGATGGCGGAAAGTTCTCCGTCAAGAACGGCGGCTTCCTCCGCATCCGCCGTTTTTCTCTTTTTCCGGATATATGCGGCGACCCGTTCCCGTGCCTCCCCGTCCGGGAGAATTTCTCCGGCGGGCAGAATATGCACCTCGGGGCAGGGCGTTGTCATGCGCTGGGTGACGGGGTCGAAAAAACTCAGCCGGTCAATATCGTCACCGAAAAATTCAGCGCGTACGGGTTCTTCTTTGCCGCCGACAAAAATGTCGAGAATATCGCCGCGCACGGCAAACTGCCCGGCACCGTCCACCATGTCCACGCGGGTGTAACCGAGCAACTCGAGCGAGGACGCGAGTTTTTTCATATCGGCCGTCTTTCCGACGGACAGCCGTATGTCACTTTTTTCGAGAAGGTCGGGCGGCACGGTAAAGGACGCGGCCGCGGCGGCCGTCGCGACAACGACATCGGGGATGCCTTCTCTGATGTCGGAAAGCACGGAAAGCCTCTCACGTTCTGTATCGTGGGAGGCAGTCATGTTTCGAAAGGTGAAGTCCCGCATGGGGAAGTGCCTCGCGGTCAGGCCGAGCGCCGTGAGTGCGGCGGCGGTTTTTTCCGCCGCGTCTTCCGACCCGACAAGCAGGAGCAGGGACGCGGTTGCTTCCCGACGCACATCGCGGACGGTTTCGGCAAGCGCGGCCAGGGTGGCGCCGTCGGTCAGACCGTTGACGACAATCGGCAGGGGTTTGTTGGCGGAAAGTTGTTCGTGTAGGCAGGTGAGAAACCCGAGGAATTCCCTGTCGCATCGCAAAAGGGAGGTGTAAAACTTCATATTCGCCTCTTATCCGGAGTACTTCGCCATGGCGTCGTCCGTATGTCCGCCGATAATCAGCGAAACAATGTCCGGCACGGCCGACAGCACCGGTTCGAGCGTCGTCAGGTCAGACGGAGAAAATTTCGAGAGAACCCAGTCCGCGAGGTCATAGTCCGGGGACGGTTTCTGTCCGACGCCGATTTTGACCCGCGGAAAATTCTCCGAACCGATGTGTTCAATGATGCTTTTCAAGCCGTTGTGTCCCCCGGCCGAGCCTTTGCGGCGGATGCGGAGTTTTCCCGGTGAAAAACTGATTTCGTCGTGAAGGACGAGAATGTGCTCCGGCGGAATTTTGTAAAAGGCGGCGGCTTCGCCGACCGCCACGCCGGACAGGTTCATCAACGTCTCCGGTTTCATGAGAAGAACGCCTTCGCCGGCGATGACGCCCTCTCCGACCATGGAATGAAATTTCGCGCGGTCGATGCGGATGCCGAATGTCGTGCCGACGCGGTCGGCGGCCATAAAGCCTGCGTTGTGGCGGGTGCGCTCGTACGCGGTGCCGACGTTGCCGAGTCCGACGACAAGCCACGTCGGCTTTTTCTTTTCCGCCGCAGGCGCAGATTCAATGGATTTGAAAAGATCGAAAATATTCATGGCAGAACTCTGAAAATACGGATGTTATTTTAGTTTTTCGTCAAACATGCGCAGCCATGCCGCGGCCGATGCGTCGGACGGCATGCGCCAGTCCGCACGGGGCGACAG
>CAKRWK010000029.1 GCA_934417455.1 uncultured Eubacteriales bacterium | reverse complement strand
CGCCGGGGGCGAGACGTATCATATCGGCTTTGGCCGAAAAATCGTCCGGGCACCCGCTGACGGACGGCGTTCCGTGCCACGGTTCCACGCAAAGAAAAGGCGCGTCCGTATGTGCCGGCTGCCAAATACCAAGGCACCTCATGCCGTCAAAGCGCACGGTGACGGCGGCGGTGCTGTTTTTCAGGCGCACGGAAACTTCGCCCCCCGTCATGTCGAGAAAAATACCGTCGTCGTCGAAGAAGTGACGGTCAAGGTCGATGATATGTCCGTCGCGCAGAGAGGCAGGGACGCGCTCTCCCGTCAGAAAACCCTTGTCCGTCAGGCACAGGCGGCGCGGTGCGGTTTTTGCGTGAATGTCGAGATAATGGTCTTCAAACGGGCGGTCTGGCATGAGCGGCAGGAGAAAACCGGGATGTCCTCCGAAGGAAAACGGAAGTATTCCCTCTCCCTCGTTTGCCACCGTAACGGTTTCGGTCAGCGTGTTGTCCGAAAGAGCATACATAACAGACAACCGGAACAAAAACGGATAGGAGATGCGGGTCTCGTCATCGGGCGTGAGCATCAGGGTTATGCAATCGACCGCGCACGACGTCACCTCAAAGGCTTTATGACGGGCAAACCCGTGAAGTCCGAGCGTATATGTGTTGCCCTGCCATGTATACGTACCGCACCACAGGCGGCCGCACAAGGGAAAGAGCACAGGCGCGCGCTCCCCCCAATAAGTACTGTCCCCCTGCCACAGGTATTCCCTGCCGTCGGCACGGCGGACACTTTGCAACTCGGCACCGCGATCGGACACGGTGACGGTCAGATATTCGTTTTTCAAAGTATAAAGCATACCTTTTACCTCCGGAAAAAAGTATACCATGCACCGTGCGGACTGTCAAGAGAAAAATGACAGGAAACCTAAAACAAAAAGTACAAAAACCTATTGCAAAAAGGAAACGGATATGCTATGATAGGGAAGGCTGACTCCCTATAAAGACTTACATAAAGAAAGGTTTCATCATGAAAAAACGCTGTATTTCCGAGGGCTGGTTGCTTTCCGTCAACGGCGGCGCGGCCGTGCCCGTCAACCTGCCGAACGATTTCTGCATTTCCCTGCCCCGAAAAGAAGACGCGCCCGGAGGTGGCCAGAACGGTTTTTACCAAGGCGGCACGGGTGTATACTCCAGATATCTGACCACCCCGGAACATACGGGACACGTGATTTTGGACATTGACGGAAGTTACACGGAAACGTCGGTCTATTTCAACGAAAACCTTGTCGGCATGCATCATCACGGATACACGCCGTTTCTTATTGACCTGACGGAGGAACTCCGCCCGGCGGGAAAAAGCAATCGCCTTGTCATCCGTTCGGTCGCGCCGCAATCCTCCACGCGGTGGTATTCGGGTGGCGGTCTTTACCGCGACGTCTTTCTTTGGGAAGGCGGAGACATCCGCATCGAACCGTGGGACATGTTCGTCACGACGGCATCGGCAGACAAAAACCTCGCCGAGGTCAAAGCGGACATTCTCGTGACGTCCGATGTGACGGCGCACGTCAGTCTTTCCCTTTCCGTCTGTGACGGCGACGGCACCTGCGTGGCAACGGCAGACATTCCCGCCGACGTGCGTGCGGGAGAGAAGACGCCGCTTGTCGCGACGCTCACCGTAAAGCAACCGAAACTCTGGAATGACGAGCACCCCGACCTTTACCGTCTGACAGCCGAAGTAAAGAAAGACGGCGCCGTGACGGATACGGCGGAGGAAACGTTCGGTATCCGCACGCTCCGCTGGAGCGTGGAGCGCGGACTGGAAGTCAACGGCGAGACGGTAAAACTGCGTGGCGGCTGTATTCACCACACGCATGCGGCACTCGGCGCGGCCGATTTTCCCGCAGCGGTGGAACGGCAACTCCGTCAGCTGAAAGCAGCAGGATACAACGCCATCCGTTCGTCGCACAATCCGCCGTCTGTCCATATGCTCGAACTCTGCGACAGACTCGGTGTATACCTGATGGACGAGGCGTTCGACATGTGGCGCATAGAAAAGAATGACCTTGACTATCACATGTTCTTTGAGTTCTGCTGGAAGGAGGACATCCGCCGCATGGTCATGCGCGACCGCAACCATCCGTGCGTCACGTCCTATTCCATCGGCAACGAAATTTTTGAAAAAGCGGGATGCTCCCGCGGTTACGAATATGCCCGCGAAATATCCGACGAAATCAGAAAATATGACCTGACCCGTCCCGTTACGTCCGGCGTCTGCGGCCATTATGCCCGCGTACCGGCCGACGCACCGGCGGACTATGTCGATTATTTCATGCAAGGCTACACTGACCTCGGTTTCGGTGATGAACCGGGTGTGGAAGGCAGGGACAGTTGGGCCAAACGCACGGAAAAATACTGCGAACCGCTCGATATTGTCGGATATAACTACAAGCACTGCCGTTACGGGTATGACCACGGTCTGTATCCGGATCGCATTATGTGGGGCTCGGAAACATGGGCGCTGACCTTCTTCGATTCCTGGCAGGAAACCATGAAGTACAGCCACGTGCTCGGCGACTTCTGCTGGACCTGCTATGACAACCTCGGCGAAAACGGCGCCGGTCGGTCGCTCTGGGCAAGAGACGGCGTTGTCCCCGGCATTTCCATCGCAGGCCACGAATGGATCAGCTGCTATCAGGGCGACTTTGACCTGGCCGGTTTCCGCCGTCCGCAGTCCTATTTCCGCGAGGCGATATGGCGCGGACCCGAACGGGCAGAGGCACACATCTTCACGACGCATCCGGAACACAACGGCGAAGGATTCACCGGCACACAGTGGCACTGGTATGACGTACACGAAACGTGGACCTTCCCCGACGAATACCTCGGAAAGCCCGTGACGGCGGAAATCTATACGGTGGCCGACAAGGTTGTATGGACGCTGAACGGCCGTGCGGTCGGCGAGAGCGTCCCCGAAAAAGCCATTGCGAAAATCACGCTGCCCTATGAGCGCGGAACGCTGGCCTGCACGCTTGTCAAAGACGGTAAAGAAGTCGGACATGCCTCTCTGTCCACCGTCGGTAACGTCTGCGACTTCACCGTGACGCCGGAAAAGACCGACATCCGTGCCGACGGACGCGACCTTGTATATATTCCGATTGTCATGACGGACAAGGACGGCAACCACGTAACGGACAGCCGCGCTGCCCTGCATGCGGAAGTCGTCGGCGGCGAACTCACGGGCCTTTTCTCGGGCAACCCGAAGGAACAGGAGCCCCTTATTTCGGATAACTGCCCCGCTTACGAGGGATATGCCGTTGCGGTGGTTCGTACGACAAGACCCGGAAAAGTTATTGTTGAAATTTCCGGTCTCGGCCGGGCACATGCCGTCGAAATTCAGGCAAAATAAATACGACGGTTTACAAAAACAGCCGTTTCGCTATGGGGCGAGACGGCTGTTTTTTCAGAGCGGTGTTTTATCCGTTCTGCGTATTATCGTTGTTGCCGACGGGCATATTGCTGTTCTGTCCGTCTTTTTTACATTTACAAAAGCAGGATTTCACGGCACACATGGCATCCGTCATTTTCTGCTTGGAAGCGGACAGCAGGCTGCACGCGCCGACGACCGTCAGCATGCCGACGGCAAGGGCGCAAAGCGGATGTCCTTTTTTCTGTTCGGGTTTCTTGAAAAACATGTTTTTTTCCTTTCGCTTATTTGTCGGGACACGTGCGGCCGGCCGACGGATACCGAAAGCGGAAAATTCCGTCGTCCGACCGCGCTCGATGACAGTTTTTCCGTTTTTCGCCATTTTATCCGTGTGCGGAGATTTTTTCTTTTCTCTTGACAAAATACGAAAAATATTTTATACTATATCAAAAATCAAAATGTCGGACATAAAAGAAAAATGTCGCGGATGTTTGCCCGGGACGGGTCGAACGTGCCGCAAGGAGGATTCTATGATTCGCTGTCATGCCTGCGGAAAAGAAAGTCATTACGCCGGGCGTTGCTGCCCTGCCTGCGGGGCGCCTTATACCTTCACGGAAGAAGACATCCGTGCGCTGACGGCCACCGTCTCGAAAGCAAAGAGAAAAACCAAAGAAGAGGCCGCGTACACGGAGGCCTGTCACGTGCTGTCCGACCTCGGGTATCCCGACGGCGTGCGCCGCTACGGCGAGATTCTGCTGTCCGTCGGCGAGGGCGAAGCGGCGCTTGCTCTCTACAAGGCGCACGCCCACGAGGACGGTACAGTGGCTTACCGTCTCGGAAAACTTCTCCTTGCGGACAAGCCGGGAGACGGGCTTTTCTGGCTCCTGTTTGCGGCGACGGTATACGGCACGCCCGACGCATATCCCCTGCTCGGCGACCTTTTCACCGAACGGCGCGAGGACGAATATGCCCTGCACTTTTACCGTCTCGGCGCGGCGTTCGACAGCAAGCAGGCCACCCTCGCGCTGGCAAGACGGTATGCGGATGGTATCGGCGTCGAAAAGAACGAGGCTTATGCCAAATGGTATCTTCTACTTCTGCCCATGCACCTGTTTGCGGACGCCCGACTGACCTTCCGCCTGCGCCGTGTATCCGCCGAAGAACCGCCCCTGAGGACGGAAAGTATTCCGACGGGCACATGGCTCTGCATGCTGGCGGAAGCCGGCAAAGGCCAAGAGCCCGCCGCGTACTTCCGCGTCATGCAGAAACGCGCCGAGAGGGGAGACATTTCCGCGGTATACGCGCTCTCCAACCTGTACCTTTACGGAGAAGGCTGTCCGCAGGACGTAAACCACGGCCTGCAAATTCTTCTTGACCGCGCCAAGTCGGGCGACACGACGGCCGCCATGCGGCTCGGTGACCTCTACCTGAAGGGGCATCCCGTGGAAAAAAACACGGAACGCGCCGTATCCATGTACGCAACGGCCGCCGACTTCGGCGACCCGCGCGGCTATGAGCGCATCGGCGACATGTACCGCGCCGGTATGGACGGAAAACCCGACATTGCCCGTGCCATCCGCTATTATGAAAACGCGGTGCGCCTTGGCGGTACGGACGCCGCAAGAAAGGTCTCCGACCTCAAACCGCAAAGAGAGTCCTTCTATGAAAGAGGCATGAAGGAACGCACCGTCTCGCCCGCGGACGCGTACCGCCATTTTGTCGCCGCCGCCAACATGGGTTACACGCCGGCCGAGGTGCGCATCGGCGACTGTTATCTCGCCGGCACCGGCGTCTCGCAGGACCGCCGCCGCGCCTATCTTTGGTATAACCATGCGGCCGAACAGAAAGAGCCGCAGGCATACTTCCCTCTCGGCCTCTGCTATGCACGTGGCGTCGGCACCCGGTTCGATTTCCGCAAAGCCGTATACAATCTGCGACTGGCCGAAGCCTCCGGCGTCCGCCCGGCACACAACGAGGCCGTCCGCCTTCTCGAAGGCAAGCGGAAAAAGATGTTCCGCCAGTTCTTCGCCTGCCTGATGGAACTGCTCTATCAGAAAAAAATGAAAGTCGCAAGAGAACTTCTCGAAGGCGCCGCGCCCGATATTCCGAGCGGAAAGATTCTCTACCTCTATGCCGTGTTCTGCGATTTCGGCATCGGCGCGCCATCGAACATCTCCGTCGCCTCCGCTTATTACGCCGCCGCAGCGGAAGCGGGCTTTACCGACGACAGAGGGCAGATGAAAAAAGCCGTCCTGAAACTTGTCAACCGCACCGTCGGATAACACACATTGCTCATACAAGGCCGCCCGCCATGTCGGGCGGCCTTTTGTTTCGGTGCAAAAATCTTGCACTCCGAAAAAAATAAATCGCACGATTCTTGCAAATTCCGTTGCATTTCGGGGAAAATGCGCATATATGAATAAAGAGACGGGCAACGGACTTTCATTGCCCCGGGGCGGCTTCGCACAGCGGCATTTTTCTTTTTTCGGCAATTTTGTTTCTTGACGAAGAACGAAAAAAAAGGTATAATAATTGTATTCGGTTTTTCGAATATGCAATGAAAATGCAAATGTTTCTTTGCTCTTTTCGCGTTTTACATAAAAGAGAAAGGGTGTATCATGTATACAATAAAAGAACTCTTTGACCTTTCGCATACGACTGCGGAAAAATATCTGTCCGGTTTTGTCTATCCGCAAGAAGCGCTCGCCGGCATCGGCGATTTTGTCCGGGCACTCGGGGAGGAACTGTCGGAAGAAGATTATCCGACGGTCGCACCGGGCGTGCGCATTCATAAAACGGCATCGGTCGCGCCGACGGCATACATCGGCGCACCCTGCGTTATCGGGGCACACACGGAGGTACGCCCGGGGGCGTTTATCCGCGGGAATGCGCTCATCGGTGCCGACTGCGTCATCGGCAATTCCACGGAAATCAAAAACGTCGTGATATTCGACGGCGTACAGGTACCGCACTACAATTACGTCGGAGACAGCATTCTCGGGTATCGTGCGCATATGGGGGCCGGTGCCGTAACATCGAACGTCAAGGGAGACAAAAGCGAAGTTGTCCTGCGGGACGGAGACGAACGGATGGCAACGGGACGTAAAAAAGTCGGAGCTTTCCTCGGGGACATGGCCGAGGTCGGCTGCAACTGCGTACTGAACCCGGGCACCGTCATCGGCCGGGGCAGCCGGATATACCCGCTCTCCTCCGTGCGTGGGACGGTAAAGGAAAATCATATATACAAGCAAAACGGCGAAATCGTCCCCATCCGGAAAAGGACGGCGGACGACGCCGGGAAGAAGAGGTAATATCATGGGACGATATTTCGGAACGGACGGTTTCCGCGGTGAAGCGGGAAAAACGCTGACGGCCGACCATGCTTACCGCATCGGTCGTTTTCTCGGTTGGTATTTCGGCGAATGCCGAAAACAGGCGGGCACAGACGGCAAGGCGCGCATCGTCATAGGAAAAGACACGCGGCTTTCCAGTTACATGTTTGAATATTCCCTTGTCGGAGGCCTTGTGGCATCGGGTGCCGACGCCTACATGCTGCACGTCACGACGACGCCGTCAGTCTCTTTTGCCGTCCGCGCGGACGGATTTGACTGCGGCATCATGATAAGCGCGAGCCACAATCCATACTTTGACAACGGCATTAAACTCGTCAACGGGCGCGGCGAAAAGATGGATGAGGAAACCATCGGGTATATCGAGGACTATCTGGACGGCGGTGTGACGCTGTTCGGAAAGCACATCACGGAAGTACCGCTTGCCGTGGGCGAAGCTATCGGACGTACCGTTGACCATGTGGCGGGGCGTAATCGCTATATCGGCTACCTGATTTCACTCGGCATGTATTCCCTGCGCGGCCTGCGGGTGGCGCTGGACTGCGCCAACGGCGCGGCATGGAACATTGCCCGTTCCGTCTTTGACGCGCTCGGAGCCGAGGTGCATGTCATCGGTGCCGAACCCGACGGATGCAACATCAACCGCGGCGTGGGCTCGACGCACATTGAAACCCTGCAGGAATACGTAAAGAAAAACGGCATGGACGTCGGATTTGCCTACGACGGTGACGCCGACCGTTGCCTTGCCGTGGACGAATGCGGCGAGGTCGTGACGGGCGACCATATTCTGTATTTCGCGGCCAAATACATGAAGGAGACGGGCGACCTTCCGAACAATACGGTGGTAACGACGGTCATGTCCAATTTTGGTCTCTACAAAAAACTCGAAGAAGAAGGCATCGGATACGCGAAAACCGACGTCGGAGACAAGTACGTCTACGAATACATGACCGAACACGGATGCCGTATCGGCGGTGAACAGTCCGGACATATTATTTTTTCCAAGTACGCAACCACGGGCGACGGCATTCTGACAAGTCTCAAAATCACGGAAATCATGCTGGCAAAGAAAACGACACTCCACACGCTGGCCAAGCCGCTCCGTCTGTACCCGCAGGTGCTTGTCAATGTGGAAACGGACGATAAGGACGGCGCCATGCACGATGCGGACGTTCTCTCCACTCTCCGCGCGGCAGAAAAATCACTCGGGGAGCGCGGGCGCATTCTTCTGCGCAAATCCGGCACGGAACCGCTCGTCCGCGTCATGGCGGAAGCACCGACCGAGGAAGAATGCCGCCGCGTCACCAACGCGGTGGCGGACATGATGGTAAAGAAAGGATACGGCCACAGGGCCGCACGGTAAATCTTATGTGCGGAATTGTCGGCTACAGCGGAGACCGCGCGGCGGCGCCCGTTCTTCTTGAGGGACTGTCCGCATTGGCATACCGCGGATACGACTCGGCCGGGATGGCCGTGTCGGACGGGACTCGTGTTTCCGTTGTCCGCGCAGTCGGGCGACTGTCGGCATTGAAGGAAAAGACGGACGACGGGCGCACCCTACGGGGGACGGCGGGCATCGGGCACACGCGCTGGGCAACGCACGGCGCGCCGACGGAGGAAAACGCGCATCCGCAGGTGAGCGACCCGACGCACCGCACCGTGGGCGTGCACAACGGTATCATCGAAAATCATCTTGCGTTGCGGCACATGCTGAAAGAGGCGGGATACATTTTTACATCGGAAACGGACACGGAAGCGGCCGTCAAGCAGATTGACATGTACTACGGAAAAACGCATGACCCGCTCGATGCTCTGCGCCACGCCGCGGAAGATATGCGCGGTTCATACGCGCTGGCCGTCATGTTTTCCGACCGCCCGGGTGAGATTTACGCGATAAGAGAGCAAAGCCCGCTGGTCGTTGGACTCGGCGAAGGGGAAAATTTTCTTTCCTCGGATATTCCCGGGTTTCTCGCCTACACCAAACGGGCCGTTTTCCCCGAAAACGGGGACATTATCCGATTGACGCCCGACAGCGTCACGTTTTTTGCAGACGGCCGTTCCGTCGAAAGAAAAACGGTCGTCATCCCATGGGACAAAGCCTCCGCCGAAAAAGGCGGGTATGACAGTTTCATGTTAAAAGAGATATACGAAGAACCCGATGTGATACATCGCACGGTGCGCGCACTGACGGCGGACGAAAGAATTTCGCTTCCCTGCGCGGGACTGACGGACGGGGTCCTTGCCGATGTGAAAAGCATTTGCTTTGTCGCCTGCGGTTCGGCATATCATGTTGGCGCCGTCGGACAGTATGTGACGGAGAAACTGTCGCGCCTGCCCGTGCGGGTGGAAATCGCATCGGAATTCCGATACAGAAGTGCCCCGCTTCCCGACGGCACGCTGACGGTATTCATCAGCCAATCGGGAGAGACGGCCGACACTCTCGCCGCCATGCGATGGGCGAAATCGCACGGATTTCCCACACTGGCCGTGGTGAATGCGGTCGGAAGCACACTGTCGCGAGAAGCGGACTTTGTGCTGTTCACACCGGCAGGCCCCGAAATTGCCGGGGCAACCACCAAGGCATACAGCACGCAGCTGATTGCCTGCTGCGCGCTGGCGCTGCAATTGGCGCAGGCTCACGGAACGCGGGGTGCCGAAGAATACGCTGCGATGATTGCCGAGATGCAGACGCTGCCGGACAAGATGGCACGGCTTTTAGAGGACAAGGCGCGCATTCAGTGGTTTGCAGCCAAGTTTGCCAACGCGCGGGAT
>CAKRWK010000028.1 GCA_934417455.1 uncultured Eubacteriales bacterium | reverse complement strand
CGGTAAATCAGCGGTCGGTTGCGCACTGCGAGCGCTTCGCCCGCCGCGCGGTCCCCCGCGCGATAGGCGGCTAACAGTGCCGGATTGTCGGCATACGCCGCGTTTTTGGTTTCACTCTTCATTCGTCCCTTTTACATCCGGCCGGGCGCCGAAGATTTTCCTCATGCGGACGGTGGTGCCTTTGCCCACCTTGGACTTTACCGACAGATTGTCGGTAAAACTCTCCATCACAAGAAAGCCCATGCCGCACCGCTCACCTTCCGACCCCGTCGTGTAAAACGGTTCCATCGCGCGCCCGACGTCGGGAATGCCCACGCCGTTGTCCGAGATTTCCACCGTTACCTCGCGGTTGTCGTAGAGTCGAACGGATATGTAAAAGTAGCCGCGCTCCGCGGGCGGCAGGCCGCGATAGGCGTGCACGATGGCGTTTGTTACCGCCTCGCTCACCGCACAGCGCAGGTCGCCGAGTTCCTCCACCGTCGGATTCAGTCCCGCCGCAAACGCCGAGACAATGGCCCGCGCCGCGCTTTCGTTCTCGCCGATGGCGGGCAGGCGTACCTTCATTTCGTTGACCATTCGTTTCATGTTTTTTCTTCCTTTGCTTTTTATCCGACCGTCACCGTCGTCAGTTTTTCCACGCCCGACAGTCTGACAAGGCGCGACAGGCGCCCCGAAAGACCGACCAGCCGCACCCGGCATCCGATGCCTCCGGCCGCTTCCGCGCGACCGAGAATCAGCCCGATGCCCGAGGAGTCCATAAAACTCACCTCCGTAAAATCAAGCACCAGTACCTCCGGCCGCCGGTCAAACAGCCGCTCGTCAATGTCGCGGCGCCAGACGGCCGCCGCATGATGGTCAAGGTCGCCCGACAGATGCACCGTCAGTTGTGCGCCCGTTGCCTCAAATGTATTTTCCACGTCCCGTTTCCTTTCTGGAATGTGTTTTGGAACATTGTACCACCCCCGCCCCGAAAAAGATGTAGAAGCGTGACGACGGCGGAATTTTTTATCACACCAGATGCAGCCTTACAAGAATCTGCCGCCGTATCTCCGCCTTCTTCTCCTTGTAGGAGGATTCGGACAGTTCACTCTCCGAAAACGCGTAGCCGCGCCGCTCACCGATGTCCCGCATAAACAGCCGCGCCTCGCGCTCGTCGCGGCAGAGCGAACGCACCGCGTCGTAGAGCAGGGCGTTCAGATAGCGGCATTCCGCCCGTGTGCGCAGGGAGAATCGCCCGTCGCTCATCACGCCTTGCCGCCTGTCGAAATCCGCACACAAAGCCTCCGCCATCAGACTCGCCGTGTCCAGTCGCAACCGCTCTTTCATTCGTTATAATACTCCTTTGCGTGCGCGTTGGCGTAGTCCTCGCCGTATGACCTTGCCAGCGCCTTGCGGAAGGCCTCCTCCGGGTCGAACGAGCCGTAGCGTTCCTTCGGTGTCTTGGTGTTTTTCATGGGCGGAAATTCGCCCTCGCGACACATCCACAGCCGCGCGGCCGCCTGCCAGTCGCGCATGGGTGACCCCGACAGCATAAATCCGCGCGCCGCGTAGTATTGATAGAAGGGAAGCGCCTGTTTTTCGTGTCCCGCGTCCCGAAAAAACTTCACAACGTCGCTCTCTGCGGGCGGGCGGGAGCCACCTGCGCCCGGCGGCGCCGACGCGTCTCTTTTCTGCGCACTCTTTGTTTCTCTCTCTCCCTCTGTATCTGTCTCTTTTTCTTTTTCTTTTTCTTTTTCTTTATCTGTCTCTATATCTGTATCTGCGGTCGAACGACCGGTCGCCCCCCTTCTTTTTTCCCGATTTTTCCTTGCGCGCAAGGCATCTTCCGTAACACTGCCGACCATCGACGGAAGTTCGCAGAGTTCGTACAGACTTCCTTCCGGCTTCGACAGAAGTCCGTACGACGTCAGAACGTCGATGGCATTGCGTATGGCGGATTCCTTCACGCCGTAGCGGGTCGCCAGTGTTCTTTCGTTGTGCGGCAGGCGGTCGTTGATTTGCAGGCGGCCGTCCGTGCTCGCGCTGTCGCACAGCATGCACAGATAAAGGTGCAGGGTGCGTATGCCTTCTCTCGTGTGACGGATGGCCATAATGTCCGGGCGGACAAAGAAGTCCGTCGGCAGTTTAATCCAATAGTACTTTTGCATGTTGTTTCCTTCCTTTTGTATATTTTTTATTTCCGCCGTCAGAGCGTGGGCGGCAGGCCCGTCAGTTCTTCTCTGAGCGCTTCCAGTTCCGCTTCCAGTGCGCGCAGGGTGAGCAGGGATTCCCGCGCGTCCGCCAGCACGGTGAGCATCCGCCCCGCGGCCGCTTTCGCGTTGGCCGACTCGGACAGCGCCGTCACCGCCATGTCCCGCACGTCAAAACGTTCCTTGACCTCGCGCACCTTCTCGGCAATGCGCCGCATGTCTGCGCGGATTTCTTCTGCCGAGCGGTACCAACGCACGCCACCGTACTCGTCCGTATGTACATGATTCCACATGATATTTCACTTCCTTACTATTCAAAAGTCCCGTATTCCGTGACTGAAATTTTGTCAAGTCACTTGATACGTGACAATTATAGCACGGAAAAAGTTACCTGTCAAGTGACTTTTTGGAATATTTTCAAAAAAATTTGGCAAAACTATTGCACTTTGCGTGACTTTATGTTATAATGGAACAAAAAACGACAGAAGCCGCGAAAAAAAGAGAAAATAACAGAAGTTCCGCCGCGTGTGACTTTTTTGCGCACGGAACCAAAGGGAGGCAGATATGCTGCAACAGAGACTGCGCACCATCCGCAAACAGAATCACATGACCCTCGAGGAGTTGGCCGAGAGAATCGGCACGTCCAAACAGACCGTACAGCGCTACGAGAGCGGCGTTATCAGCCGCGTGCCCGCGGAACGCGTCGTGGCCATGGCCGAGGCGCTCGGCGTGACGCCGGCGACCCTGATGGGGTGGGACGGCGAGCGCGGGGAGATGTACGGGCGGTATACGAACCTGTCGCCCGTCGCCACACGGCGCCTGCCCATGCTCGGTGAGATTGCCTGCGGCCGCCCGACCTATGCCGAGGAAATGCACGAGAGTTATACCGCCGTCGACGACAGTATCAAAGCCGATTTCTGCCTGCGCACGCACGGCGATTCCATGACGGGCGCGCGCATTTACGACGGGGACATCGTGTTCATCCGCGCGCAGGAAGAGGTCGACAACGGCGAGATTGCCGCCGTCATCATCGGCGACGAGGCCACCCTCAAACGTGTGTATTACTATCCCGATAAACAGAAACTTGTCCTCTCGCCCGAAAATCCCAAGTACGAGCCGCTGGTGTTCGTGGGGGAGGAGTTGACGGAGATTAAGATAATCGGGAAGGCTGTGGCATTCCAAAGCACTTTCAAATAAACGGCTTCCGCAAATAAGGGGCGATGGCCTGCCTTGCCGTACCCACGTACGGCTGACGGCAGGGAACCATCCCCCCTTCTTTATCGAAATCCGTTTACCTGAGGGAAATATTTTTTGAATTTCCGTTTTGCCGTCGGTCGGCAATTTTCGGCGTTGCCCCATCGAAATCTGTTCGTTCCGGGGGTTAAAATATTCTTGTGTTTTTCTTGGCAGGGGTCGGCGCCCCGACGACCCGCAACGAATGCCTACGTGCCCTCGCCAAGATTTTTATTTCGGGGGTTGACTTTTTTTGCCGAATATGATATTATAAATGTGTAAAAATAAGAATAAAATTCAAATGAAAATATCTTTTCGGGAGGTGATTCGGATGACTGTCATGCAATGTGTGGAAGATTTTGTGGAACAAACGGCGCGGCGAACGCCGATATATACGGAAGAGATATACCGTTACGTGCAGCAAAAACTTCCGGGTACGGACAGAGCAACGCTGAATATGACATTGCAACGATATGAAAAAAAGACGCCTGACTTTTTGCGTTATAAAAAAGGCATTTACTACCGGACGGTGCGCACACCGTTCGGTATGGCGGGCATTGACGAGGCGGAGGTTATCCGCAAGACATATCTTGAAGACGGGGGAGAAATTATCGGGTACGAATCGGGGCCGTCTTATATGAACAGGCTCGGTCTGACGACGCAAATGCCGTCGTGGACATACATTGTCACCGACAAGGCAAGATACAGAACGGAAGACAAAGTCCGCGGCATCTGCTTGCTTCGCCCCGTGATACGGGTCAACCGTGACAACTACCGGTATTTGCAGTTTCTTGATGTGCTGGACAACAGAATGCACGTGTGCGCGGAAACCCGGCACCGTCGGGTTATTCTGAGAGGGCAGATAGACCGGTACGGTCTGACGTTTGAAAAATTGGTCGGGTATGCGAAATATTACGCAAACAAGGATGTGTATACAGAACTTGCCGAACTGGCACAAGGGGTGGACTGATATGCGTTTGCACGAGGACAAGGCGGCTTTTGAAGTGATTATCAACGATGTCGCGGGGCGACAAGGTGTGCGACGGGATGTTTTGGAGAAAGACTATTATGTGACGCTTCTTCTGAAGGAACTTTCCGAAAGAGAACATCAGGCATACGCGTATTTCAAAGGTGGTACGGCCCTTTACAAGGCGTTGAAATCCGTCCGCCGTTTTTCGGAAGATATTGACCTGACGGTGTATATCGAAGACTGTCCGACGGCGAGTCAGGCCAAGAAACGGCTGGAAGATGCGTCGCTGAAATTTACTGTGCTTGAGAGGGGCGCTCTTCCCGAAAAGCATAAAGGCAGCGTTACCTGCGAGTATCTGTACACTTCCGTGTATGCTCTTGACACCGACGATGTTCTGCAGCGATTCGGTCGCGTGAAAATCGAAGCGACAAGTTTCACGGTAAGCGAACCGACGCAGGATATTGTCATAGCGCCGCACCTGTACGAACTTGCCGACGAAACACAAAAGCGCATCCTGCACGATATGTACAATGTCGTGCCGTTTCCGGTGAAAACCATGTCGCTCGAGCGTATTTTTACCGATAAAGTTTTTGCGACCCAATTTTATTTTGAGCGGAATGCCTTCTTCGATGTTTCAAAACACGTGTACGACCTGTCCGTCCTTCTCGGCAATGAGACGATAAAGACGTTCTTACAGGATAAAAACCGCGTGGATACCATGATTGCATATAAGCGAAGAGAAGAAAAGATTCGGAAGGGCGGGATTCCCGACGACATGCGGATAGCGGATTTTTCTTATTTTCGCGAACTCGACGGAAACAGCGATTTTGAGACGGCGTTTGAACGGATGCAACGGGTTTATGTATTCGCGGAAAAAGACAAACTGTCTGTCGGAGCGGCGCTTGACGCCGTTTCCGAACTCAGGCGTTTATTTGACTGAAAAATGCCGGAAAAGGTCGGGAAACCGCCCTTTTTGTTTTGTGCCGCGTGTTGCGGGAAACATGCGAAAGCCGTTTTTTCGGCGTACGGCGCGGTAAAAACGAAATCTTCCGTTCTTTCCCGCTTTCTGCAAAAAAATATTTTCCCGCTATTGCATTTTTCTCTCGTATATGCTAAAATATAGGGTAACGAACAAAAAGAACCCGCGCGGCCGTGCGGGCGTAAGTGAAAAAATAAGGAGTAGGAACCTATGTTTACGGATTTGACGCACAACCGGATTGTCGCCGAGACGCTGACGGACGGTTTTTCCGGTGCCGTGGAGAAAAACCTTTTGCCGATGCTCGAAGAGCGTTACGGCGGGCGGTTGCTCGGCATACAGATGTATGAGGATTATCTGTCCGACAATTTCAGAGAGGGAAACGAATGGTACTATCCGCTGACCGTGCTGTTGGACGGCGGGCGGGAGACGGTGTGGATTTCCTGGGACGTGTCGGACAAGACGGCCTTCCGCGGCGGCGTGCCGTACGCGTATGTCGGCGCGGAGCCGCTGGTGTTCCGCATGGAGGACAACGTGCCGCGGGCCTTTGCCGAGGCGCTGTCCGGCAGACGTACGTTTGCCGGGGCGGGTTGCCTTCCTGTGGTGCCCGAGAGCCCGACGGGGGACGTGCTGTGTTTGTCCGGCACGGTGTCTCAGACCTTCCATGACGAACTCTCCGAGCAGATAACGGCCGACGTGGAGGCGCTCTGCTCGGGGCGCGGGCTCGGTGCGTCGGGTATCACGCTGTGCATGCCTTTCGCGCCCGATACGTTTTTTGAACATACCTCCGAAAACGTCACCTACCGCCGCCTGCAGATGCGCGACGGCGCGCGTCTTGTGCGCGACTTCTGGGTGCGCTGGGAACGCCTGTCGGGTGCCGGCGCGTTCACCGTGTCCGACGACGTGAATGCGGATGTCATCCGCTTCTCGGTCGGGGAAGATGTGCCGCAGAAAATCCGCGAACGCGAATTCCGCGCCCTGATCCGCTCGGGCGGGGATTATCAGCATGCCATCGGAAAAAAGAACGTCACCGAATGGCGCGATATTCTGAAACGTGCCGAAAAGCGCGGCGCGCTCGTGCGCGTGGAAACGCCGGCACCCGTGCGCAAGCCCGAAGCGCCCGCAGGCGACCCCCTGATGGCCGAACTGTCCCGCATTGTCGGGTCGACGGCCGAACCTGCCGCAACCGAAACCGCACCCTCCGCTCCGGAGGACGACGAACTCTCCGCCGCACTGCGCCGCGTACTGAACGCCGACGCGACCGCGCCGGTTAAAACCGCGCCCGCCGCCGAAACGACCCCCGAACCCGTAAAAGAAGAGAAAGCCGAAGATACGAAGATGAACACGAACGAAAAAGACGAAGAATTTATTCCCATGACGGCCGAAGCGCTTGCGTCCCTCCGCAGCGGAGACGACGAGAGCAAAAAACTGGCCGCCGAGCGCGAGAGAATCGCCGAGGAGCGCCGCCGTGCCGAAGAGGCCGCCCGCGCCCATGAAGAAGAAATCGCAAGACTGGAAGCCGAGCAGAAGGCCAAAAACGAAGAGGTGCTCCGCATTGCGGAAGCCCGCCGCGCCGCCGAGGAAAAAGCCGAGGCCGAGCGCCGCGCGAGAGTGGAGGCCGAGAGGGAAGCCCTCCGCCTCAAAGAGCGCGAACTCAACGAGCGCGAAGCGCGCATGCGGCAGTCCCTGCTCGACGATATGAAAAAAGAGTACGAGGAGCGCGAAAAAGCCCGTCTTGAAGAGGAAGCGCGCCTCGCCCTGATTGCCGAACAGAAGAAGGTCAAAGAGGAAGCCGAGCGCAAAGCCGCCATGGAAGCCCTCGAAGCCGAGCGCAAAAAGACCGAGGAAGTCCGTCTGGCCGCCGAGCGTAAAGCCGAGGCCGAAAGACAGGCACTTGAAGCCGAAAAACTTCGCGTGGCGGAGGAAGCGCGCCGCACCGAAGAAGAGAGCCGCCGTGCCAAAGAGGACAGAGAACGCGCCGAAAAACTCGCCGCCGAAATCCGCGCGGCCGAGGAAGCCCGCAAGGCCGAAGAAGCCCGCAAGGCCGAGGAGGCCCGCCGTCTCGAAGAAGCGCGCCGCCTGGAAGAGGCACGCCGCGCCGAGGAAGCCCGCCGCGCCGCCGAGGCCAAGCGTCTCGAAGAAGCGAGAGCCGCCGAGGCCGCAAGACTGGCCGAGGAGCGCCGCAAACTGGACGAGGCGAGAGCCGCCGAAGAACGTCTGGCCGCCCTGAAAGCGCAGGCCGAAGAGGAACTGCGGCAGGCGACCGAACGTCATAACGCCGAAATGGAACGTCTGGAATCCGAACGCGCCCGTATTGAGGCCGAGCGTGCCTCCTTTGAACAGAAGAGCCGCGAGGAAGAGGAACGCCGCCGTCAGATTGCCGCCGAGCGCGAGGCCGCCCTCCGCGAAGCACAGGCGCGCCGCGAGGCCGAGGAGGCCGAAGCCCGTCGCCGTGCCGACGCCGCCCGCCGCGAGGCAGAACAGCGCGAAATGCTCCGTCAGGCCGACGAGGAAGCCCGTCGCCGCCATGAAGAGTTGATTGCCCGCGCGTCCGCCGCGGCCGACAGTTTCTTCCGCACCGATGACACGCCCCGCACGACGGAAGTCCCTTATACCTACACGTCCTACATGCTCCACCTGCATTTCATGCATCCCGTGGACCCCAACGTCAACAGCCGCATTCATGAGTTGATTGCCAAAACCGTGGCACACTATAAAAAAGAGCAGGTGCCGATTGCCATGCGCGCCGCCATCATGTCGAAAAACGAGGTCAACCTCCATGTGCAAAAAATGCCGAGAGAAGAGTATGACCTTCTCATGGGCATGATTCAGGTGCTCGGTAAGAGCGACCTCGGCATCGACAAAATCACCCTCGACGAGAACCCCACTGAGGAAGAAGTCCTTCGGATGGGCTGAAACAAAAACGAAAGAAGAACCGACCCATGAAAAGAGAACTGATACGGCATATCTATGCCGACATGAAAGCCTACGACGGCAAGACCGTCACCCTCGGCGGCTGGGTGCGCAACCTGCGCGACTCCAAAGCCTTCGGTTTCATTGACCTCAACGACGGCTCCTGCCATTCCAACCTGCAGGTCGTCTTTGAACGTGAAAAAGTAAACAATTATGAGCAAATTGCGGCGCAGAACGTCGGCGCGGCGCTGGTTGTGACGGGTAAAATCGCCCTGACCCCCGATGCCAAACAGCCCTTTGAAATGAAGGCCGAGGAAATTTCGGTCGAGGGTGCGTCCACGCCGGATTATCCGCTCCAGCCGAAGCGCCACACCGTGGAATACCTCCGTGAGCAGGCCTATCTGCGCCCCCGCACCAACCTGTTTTCCGCCGTGTTCCGCGTGAGAAGCGAGGCGGCCTATGCCATTCATTCCTTCTTCCACGACCGCGGATTCGTCTATGTGCACACGCCCCTGATTACGGGGTCGGACTGCGAAGGCGCGGGCGAAATGTTCCGCGTTACCACCCTTGACCCCGAAAACCCGCCGCGCACCGAGGACGGCCGCGTCGATTATTCGAAGGACTTTTTCGGCAAGAGCACCAACCTCACCGTGTCGGGACAGTTGGAAGGCGAAACCTTCGCCATGGCTTTCGGCAATATCTACACCTTCGGCCCCACCTTCCGCGCCGAAAACTCCAACACGACGCGCCATGCCGCCGAGTTCTGGATGATTGAGCCGGAAATTGCCTTCGCCGACCTTGACGACAATATGCGCCTCGCGTGGGACATGATTCGCCATATCATCGGCCATGTCATGGACCACTGCCCGCAGGAAATGGAGTTTTTCAATAAATTCGTCGACAAAGGCCTTATCGAACGCCTGACCGCCCTGCGCAATGCCGATTATGCCAAGGTGACCTACACCGAGGCCATAGACATCCTGCTGAAATCCGGGCATGAGTTCAAATATCCCGTCTATTGGGGCGTCGATCTGCAGACGGAGCACGAGCGCTATCTTACCGAAGAAGTCTATAAAAAACCCATTTTCCTTGTGGATTATCCGAAGGAAATCAAGGCCTTCTATATGCGCCTCAACGACGACGGTAAGACCGTCGCCGCCATGGACTTGCTGGTGCCGGGCGTCGGCGAAATCATCGGCGGCTCCCAGCGTGAAGAGCGCCTCGACGTGCTCACTGCCCGCATGAAGGAATTGAACCTCAAAGAAGAGGACTATTGGTGGTACC
>CAKRWK010000027.1 GCA_934417455.1 uncultured Eubacteriales bacterium | reverse complement strand
TAAGGAGGACCTCAAAAAACGCATGCTTCCGAAGTTGAATTCCCGCGGCGTTTTGAAACCGGAGGAGGCAACGGCAGAGCAACTCTACCATGCGACGGTGTATGTCCTGAAAGACATTCTGACCGATGACCGCGCACATTTCAAGAAACGCGTCAAGGCAGTAAAGGGAAAACGCGTGTGCTATCTCTGTATGGAGTTTCTTGTCGGACGTTCTTTGAAAAACAATGCCGAAAACCTCGGCCTGTATGATGAACTTTGCGATATTCTCGGCGACTTCGGTTCTTCGTTCGACCAGATTTTTGCCTGTGAATCCGACCCCGGGCTCGGCAACGGTGGCCTCGGCCGTTTGGCCGCCTGTTTCATGGATTCTCTGACGGCCATGGACTATGCCGCAAGCGGATATTCGCTTCTGTACGAAAACGGTCTGTTCCGTCAGAAAATCGTGGACGGCGAGCAAGTGGAACTTGTCGACGACTGGATAAGCACGGGCGGCGCATGGCTTGTTCCGCACCCGGAAAAAAGCATTTCCGTCCGTTTCGGCGGAAAAATTCAGGAGAGTTGGCAGGGTGGGGAATGCAAAATCACTAATACCGAATACGATGAGGTGAAAGCCGTTCCGTATGACCTGATGATTCCCGGCACGACCACCGACGCGACGAATACTATCCGCCTTTGGCGTGCCCGTCAGCCTTTTACTCGCCTGATGGGGTATGACGAATCGCAAAGTTCTTATGTCAAAAAACTTTCGGATTCCGAGAACGTGGAAACCATCACAAAACAACTGTATCCGCCGGATGATTACGACGAAGGAAAACTTCTCCGTCTGACGCAGCAGTATTTCCTTGTTTCCGCTTCTTTGCAGAGCATCATCCGTGATTATTTCAACGAAAACGGTTCTCTTGCCGGTCTGGAAGACCGCGTGGCCATTCATATTAACGATACGCACCCGGCGCTGTGTATTCCGGAACTCATGCGGATTCTGATGGATGTGTATTCATACGCGTGGGAAGATGCGTGGCATGTTGTCACGTCCTGCGTTTCCTATACGAACCATACCGTCCTGCCGGAAGCACTTGAATGTTGGCGCGAAGACCTTTTCAGCATGAAACTGCCGCGTATTTACGGTATTATTGCAGAAATCAACCGTCGGTTTACCGCTGATCTTTGGAATCTGTATCCCGGTGACTGGGACAGAATTTCCCGCATGTCTGTCATTGCGTATCACCAGGTGCGTATGGCAAATCTGTCCGTCATCGGCTCTCATACCGTCAACGGTGTTTCCAAATTGCACAGCGAAATTCTGAAAAAAACCATTTTCCATGATTTCTACAAAATGACGCCCAAAAAGTTTACCAACGTGACCAACGGCGTTGTGCATCGCCGTTGGCTGAATTACGCGAATCCCGCGCTTGTGGCACTACTCGACGAACTTATCGGTAACGGCTTCCGAGATGACGCCATGCAGTTGTCAGGATTTGAGAAGTATAAGGACGATGTTGACGTGCTTGACCGCGTTGCGGCCATCAAGAAGATGAATAAAGAGCGCTTCGCAAAATACGCGTTTGAAAAAACGGGCAAAGTCCTGAATCCAGATTCCGTTTTCGATGTGCAGATCAAGCGCATGCACGAGTATAAACGGCAACTTCTCAACGTCATGAAAATCATGGCGCTCTACATCGAGATTCTCGAAAACCCGAATGCCGACATTCCTCCGCAGACTTTCATTTTCGGATGTAAAGCGGCACCTGGGTATGTCATGGCAAAGAAACTGATAAAACTCATCTGGTTCCTGTCGGAAGAGCTGGAACGCAATCCGCTCACACGCGACCGTCTGAAAGTCGTCTTCATGGAAGAGTACAATGTATCTTTGGCGGAAATTCTGATTCCTTCGGCAGATATTTCAGAGCAGATTTCATTGGCAGGCAAGGAAGCCAGCGGAACCGGCTGTATGAAACTGATGATGAACGGTGCCGTTACCATGGGAACGATGGATGGCGCCAACGTAGAGATCTTTGATGCGGTCGGAAGCGATAATATTTATATTTTCGGCTTGAATACACCGGAAGTGGAGGAACTCTGGCGTTCCGGTTATGTGGCGCGGGATTACTATCATGCCTCCGAAAACATCCGGAAGGTTGTTGACCGGTTCGGTGCCCCCATCGGCGGACAGAACTTCTCTTATATTGCGGATTATCTTATCAACGGTGGCTACGGAGTTGCCGACCCGTATATGTGCCTTGCCGACTTTGATCAGTATCTTTACACGTACAAACAAGCGGTGCACGATTATGAAAACCGCAGAGAATGGTCGCAGAAATCTCTCATCAATACGGCACGTAGCGGCATTTTCTCGTCAGACAACAGCGTGCGTCACTACGCGGACGAAATCTGGCATATTTCGCCCATCAGCAGCAAAAAAAACTGAGGAAAGGGAAACGCGCGACGTGACAGACGAATTTCACATACCGAAAGACCCGCCGAGTCTGACGGCCGGACTTGTCTTTCTGCACGGAGAGGAAGAAGAAACGTCCTGCGCTTTTGAAAAGACGGAGAAAGGCGGAATGATTCTCCGTATTCCACGTACCCTCGGGGCGTCCGCCGTTTTTCTGGAATGCTATACCGAGTCGGCGGACAGGCTTGTCCGTCGGCTCGAAGGCGAGTGGCACGGCCTGTCATATGATGCGGATGAATTTTTTGTTGACCTTGCGCCTTTGAAGGTCGGTCTGTATTTTTGCCGCATGTCCGTTCGTTCCGTCTTCGGTCGGATATTCGGTTATCGCGCGGAAGATAAGATTGCGTTTTCCCGCGCCGATGACCGACGGCCGGATATACAGATTTCCGTTTCAGAATTTGCATATCCCGCACCGAAAGAATATCTCGGCGGTGTGATTTATCACATTTTTGTCGATCGTTTTGCCAAGGGCGGGGATGTTCCCGTCAAAGCCGGTGCCCTCATCAACCGGGACTGGGAAAACGGTATACCTCAGTTTGCGCCTTCCCCCGGCGCGCCGCTGAAGAATAATATGTTTTTTGGCGGAACGCTTTTCGGTGTGAGGGAAAAACTCCCGTATATTGCCTCGCTCGGCGTCAATCTGATTTACCTTTCGCCCGTGTTTGACAGTCCGTCGAATCATAAATACGATACGGCCGACTATATGACGGTAGACGCCATGTTCGGCGGCGAAGAGGCACTTCGCTTTCTGATTGACGAAGCAAAAACGTACGGTATTGGCATTATTCTGGACGGCGTTTTCAATCATACCGGCGCCGACAGCCTGTACTTTAATAAAGAGGGGAATTATCCCGGCGTCGGCGCATACCAAAGCAAAGTTTCTCCGTATTTTCCGTGGTATGAGTTTCAGCATTTTCCGGATACGTATACTTGTTGGTGGAATATCCCCATCTTGCCGCGTATACACCCGGACGTGCCCTCCTGCGGCGAGTTTTTCACCGGGCGGGACGGTGTTATACGGAAATACGCCGCTATGGGGATTGCCGGTATGCGGCTCGATGTGGTGGACGAACTGTCCGATGCTTTTGTCGAAAAAATCAAACATGCTTTGTCTGAAACGGAAAAACCGTCCGTTCTGTACGGCGAGGTCTGGGAGGACGCATCCAATAAGATCGCTTACGGTATCCGAAAAAAATATTATCTCGGTCGCGAACTTGACGGTGTGATGAATTATCCCGTCAGGGAAGGCCTGATTGAATATTTTACCGTCGGGAATACGGAAAAACTCCGTTATGCGCTGACCGATGTCGCAAATCACGCACCGAAACGCATTCGCGATATGCAGATGAATCTGCTCGGTACGCATGATACGGAACGCATTCTGACGGTGCTTGGCGGAAAACCGGGAGGAAATCGAACCAATGCCGAACTCTCCGTTGCAAAAATGACGAAAGAAGAGCGGACACGCGGCAGGGAACGACTGATATGCGCATATACCGTTCTGGCAACGATTCCCGGTATTCCGTCGGTATATTACGGAGACGAAGCGGGACTGGAAGGGTATCAGGACCCGTTCAACCGACGGCCGTTTCCGTGGGGCAGAGAAGATATGACGCTTCTCGGTCGGTATCGGGCACTCGGCAGACTCCGAAGGGAAAATGACGTCTATAAGGACGGCGCTTTCCGGCTTCTTTCTCTGACGCGGTCGGAACTCATCTTTGCCCGCTATGACAAAAAGAGAGTATTCCTCACTGTTGTCAATCGCGCGGACATACCGAAGCAACTGCGTTTTTCCGGGCGAGCCCGCGATTTGCTTGCTGAAAGACAGGGGATGACGTTTGCGCTTCCCCCGATGTCGGCTTCCGTTTATTCCGTAAAATACGAAACCGGTTTGATGCTTGAAACATAGAAAACGGGTTGCTGCAACCGAACACAGCGCCGTACGCCCCGTACATTTGTACGGATATGACGACGGCAAGAGAAAAACACATGGCTCGTGTTTTTTCTGGGTCTGTGCCGGATGCGGCAACCTGTTTTTATATTTTCTGCAAGCGGGATACCGTCCTCAGAAAGTGGTCAACCTGCGCATGCGAATTGTAGACGGAAAGGCTGACGCGAACGGCGCCGACCTCAGCCGTTTTGTATTTTTCATGAACGGACGGTGCGCAATGCAGCCCGCCGCGCACGCAAATGCCGGCATCGTTCAGAAGTGCCGCATACCGTTCCGACGGATACCTGTCGGAAACAAAAGATAAAATACCGTGTCTCGCCGTACCGATTTTTCGGATACCGTTCATTTTTTCCAGTTCCTCAGAAATTTCTTCCGTGAGTCCGGCTACGTATCCGGCGGCTTTTGCAATGCCGAATGTGTCTCTGACAAAAGCAATTCCGGCGGCAAGAGATGCAAGCGTCGGCGTCGGCAATGTGCCGGCTTCCATCCGTTCGGGAAAGGCTTCCGGCATAGTCGGCGAACGGCTTTCGTTTCCGCTGCCGCCTTCTATCAATGTCGGCCATCCGACAGAAGAATCGAACACGGCAAATCCGCATCCCTGCATGCCGAAAAGCCCTTTGTGTCCCGGCGCGCAAAGCACGTCTACGGGTGTTTTTTCAAAGTCAACGTCGATATGTCCGAGCGCTTGGGAGGCATCTGCAATGACAATAATACCGCATGTTTTTCTTACACCGGAAAGAACTTCGATGGGAATTTCATCCCCCGTTACATTGGATGCCAATGTGCAGACAAGAATTTTCGTGTTCGGGCGCAATGCCGCGAGAATATTCTTTTCTGTATTTTCCGCATCCGAATCAGTCCGGAATGTGCTGTACGAATATCCGTCGTTCTCGCATACGGCAACGACCGGCCGGACAACGGCGTTGTGTTCCGTATCGGACAGAAGAATATGACACGGCCCGCATTTTTTCGCCGCCGATTTAATGGCCATGTTCAACGCGTATGTGGCATTCAGTGTAAAAATAACGTTTTCCGGCCGGTCGGTATGCAACAGCGCGCATATGCTTTCTCTGGCGCGATATACCTCTTCCGCTGCATTCTGCGCCAGGTCGTGTGAACTTCTGCCGGGATTTCCGCCGGCATAACGCACACATTTGCGGAATGCCGTCATAACGGACGGCGGTTTCGGATATGATGTGGCCGCATTGTCAAAATAAACGATATAATCAGGTCGCAGGATATTTCTCATAAGCGATTCCGTTTCTTTTCAGTTCCATGACAGCGGCAAGCAAATCTTCTTCGGCAAATTCAATACCGTAGGTACAGCCGTGTCGCGATTTCCCGCCGTCCACTTTTACGAGTCTCGATGAAATGCCGGCGCGTGACAGAATTTTTCTCGCTTTGACCGCGTATGTCACAGAGCCGACAGTGAATATGCTGGTATTCAAAAACGAGCCCTCCTTTGCAGCAAAAAAATGCAAACCACACTGTCAGTCTATGAAAAAAATCGGTGAAAGTGCAGAAAAATCTTTTGGAGATACTGGACAATTTCCATAAAATATGATATACTAGACGAAATAGAGGTGGAAGAATGAATGTACTTTCTTTTCGGCCGAAAACACGTTTTGGCTGTGAAATGTATGCGGTTTCGGATGGGGCGGTCTCCGTTATCATCGACCCGTCCGTTTTTCCGGGCGAACTACCGGAGGATGCGGTCGACCTGTCAACGGTACGTGGGATTCTTTTGACACATGCACACTTTGACCACATGACCGCCATGTCCAATTGGCACAAAGAAACCGGCGCCGCCGTATATATTCCGGCAGAGGATGTGCCGAAACTTTCCGACCCGATGGGAAATGCTTCTTTTTTGACGGGCACACCGGAGATATACACCGTTCCGTTTTGTCCGGTTTCGGACGGCGACGTTCTTTCGTTCGGCACGTTCCGCATAAAGGTCGTCGGTACACCGGGACATACATCCGGTTCCGTGACGTACCGTCCGGCGGAGGACATGCTGTTTGTCGGTGACCTTTTGTTTGCAGACGGATCGCACGGCAGAACGGATTTGCCGACCGGAAACGAAGATAAAATTGAAGAATCCATCAAAAAAATAATGGCAGAAAAAGACGATGTGCGGATTTTTCCCGGACACGGCAGACCGACGAGTGTCGGAAGACTGAGAAATTATCAAGTCAAATTCATATAAACAGAGGAAAATGGGTGAATATAATGGAAGAGATGAAAAGCAACTTTATTCATGACATCATTGACGAAGACCTGAAGAGGAACCCCGATCTGAAAATTCATACGAGATTTCCGCCCGAACCGAACGGATATCTGCATATCGGTTCGGCCAAGGCCATTTGGATCAATGCCATGACGGCAAAAAAATACGGAGGTCTTTTCAACCTCCGGTATGACGATACCAACCCCTCCAAAGAAGACAACGAGTATGTGGAGAGCATTTACGAGGATCTTATGTGGCTCGGGTGCGAACCGAACGGCGGCGTTTTTTACGGGTCGGATTATTTTGACAAATGCTATGAGTATGCCGAAAAACTTATTCGGGACGGAAAGGCATATGTTTGCGACCTGTCGGCAGACGAAATGCGGGAATACCGTGGAACACTGACCGAGCCCGGCCGTGAAAGTCCTTACAGAAACCGTACAGTGGAAGAAAACCTTGACTTGTTCCGTCGCATGAAGAACGGCGAGTTCCCGGACGGCGCCAAGACACTGCGCGCCAAAATCGACATGGCCTCTCCTAACATGAATCTGCGCGACCCTGCCATCTACCGCATTGTGCACACGAGTCATCACAGACAGGGAAACAAGTGGTGCATTTATCCGCTGTACGACTTTGCGCACCCCATTCAGGACGCAACGGAAGGCATTACACATTCGCTCTGTTCCATTGAGTTTGAAAATCACAGACCGCTTTACGATTGGGTCATCAACAATATCGGTTTTGAACATAAACCGCATCAGTGGGAATTTGCCCGTCTGAACGTGACGCATACCGTCATGTCCAAGCGTTACCTGCGTCAACTGGTCGAAACGCATTTGGTGGACGGTTGGGACGATCCGCGCATGCCCACCCTTTGCGGCCTCCGCAGACGCGGTTACACACCGTCTGCCATCTTTGATTTCGTTTCCCGCGCCGGTGTTGCCAAAGCGTATTCCGTCGTGGACTACGAACTGCTCGAACACTGTATCCGCGAGGAACTGAACGACACGGCACCGCGACGCATTGCCGTGTTGCATCCGTTGAAAGTTGTCATTACGAATTTCCCCGAGGGAAAAACGGAATATTTTGATGTAGCCAACAATCCGAACCACCCCGAGTGCGGCACGAGAAAACTTCCGTTTACCCGTGAACTTTACATTGATGCCGACGATTTCGCTGAAGTGCCGCCTCCGAAGTTTTTCCGCATGAAGCCGGACGGAGAAGTCCGTCTCATGGGGGCATATATCGTGAAATGCAATGAAGTCGTGAAGAATCCGGACGGAACCGTCAAGGAGTTGCATTGCACGGCCGACCTTGAAACGGGCAACGGAATGCCGGTCGACGGCAGAAAAGTGAAGGGAACCATTCATTGGCTTTCTTCTTCTACCGCTGTCAATACGACGGTAAAACTGTACGACTATCTCTTTACCATTGAAAATGTGGCGGACATTCCGGAAGATAAAACTTTCGACGATTACCTTAATCTGCAGTCTGTGGAAACGGTGAAAGACGCAAAAATTGAGCCTTCGCTGGCCGAAGCCAAGGGCGGGGATAAATTCCAGTTTGTGCGTACAGGATATTTTGTAAAAGACACAAAGTATGACAACGTATTCAACCGCATCGTCGGACTGAAAGACAGTTATCCGAAAACAGACAAATGAAGTTTGGCGATATTCTTCGCGCCGCCGCCTTTTATCTGACCGTTCCTTCCTGCGTTTGCTGCGGGGAAAAATTGGATCGCGGACAGAGGGCGCTTTGCGCCTCCTGCCGCCTGTCTTATGACATGATAAAAACGCGTGCCTGTTCACAGTGCGCAAAGCCGATGTGCGAATGTACCTGTACGGCGCCTGCCCTGGAAACACATTTTGTTCATCGATTAATCAAAGTCACCAGGTATCTCCATCGCGATGGCAGAGTGTTGCCACCCAACCGCGTGGTCTACGCACTGAAAGACAGCAACCGAAACGATGTTGTTGCTTTTGTTGCAGATGAAATTCGTACGGCGATAGAAGCCTCCGGTATTTCTGTCGAAAATGCGGTTTTCACCGGTGTCCCGAGAAGAAAAGCCGCACGCCGAAATGCCGGTTATGACCAGGTCGCTGTTGTCGCACGGCGTGTGGCCAAACGTTTCGGTGCTGTATACCTTCCTGTTCTTCTGTCCGAATCCAAACGGGCGCAGAAGGGAATGCACGGAGCCGAACGTCGGAAAAACGCGCGTTTCCGGGTGCGTTTTCGTTTTCGGAGTCTTTCTCTGCGTGGGAGACGTGTGTTTCTCTTGGATGATATTGTGACAACCGGAGCTTCTCTCGGCAATGCCGCCGTTCTTCTCCGTTCGCTCGGCGCGAAAGAAATTGTCGGCGTCTGTTTTGCCATTGCTTATCTTGACCCTTATACGCCCGCAAGGGAACGTGAATACTGACCAAAAAACGGAGTGAAACTTTCCCTCCGTTTTTTGGTTGACAAATGTTGCGAAAGTATGGTAATATGTATCTTAATTGCAGGTAAAGAAGCCTGAAAATTCGGAGAAATATTATGAAAATTTATAACAAATTGGTCAGAGATAAAATTCCGGATATCATTGCCGGGGATAACGGCAAAACTTGCGTTACCAGAGTTATGACGGATGATGAATATTCAGTAAGTCTCAGATGTTTCTTATGAAGAATCCGAAAAAATGAGAAACGAAAAAGTTGAAAAAAGAGGGAATTTTAGAATGAAAATTTCCTTGAGAGTGTAAGCGATACAGATGATAAATAAGAATTTTATTTATAAACGTGGATGAATATTTATGGTGCGATACGAACACAGCCTTTTGACGTCCGCAAAATCGAGAATAAGATCTCTTTGTGACGCGTTCCGTCGGGTTTCGCTTGCCTTATCCTGACAAGAATCATCCGATGAAAAAACATCCCGACGGATATCTGTCGGGATGTTTTTGTTTTGCAAAACCGGATTAACCGAGTTTCGCGTAATTGATTTTAATGCCGGGGCCCATCGTGGTCGCGACAACGCAACTCTTGATGTACTGACCTTTGGCAGCGGCCGGTTTCGCTTTAATAACAGCGCCGACAAGAGTCTTGAAGTTTTCGGCAAGTTTTTCCGCACCGAAAGAGGCTTTGCCGATCGGGCAGTGGATGATG
>CAKRWK010000026.1 GCA_934417455.1 uncultured Eubacteriales bacterium | reverse complement strand
AAAAGAGCGTCATGAACGAAGATTTGCGCGTTCCCTCCAAAATTCTCGGCAACCGCGTGATTCTCTCCGCCGCTTCCTTCTCGTTCTTATCGATCCGGCGCGTTATCCTCGAACCCGGTTTTACCGAGTTGCCGGGTCAACTTTTCTACAACACAAACGGCCTTGTCTACGTTGCCATTCCGGCCACGGTCACAAGCGTCGGCGACTGGATGTTCCCGAAAGCGCAGGCATCTTATCTGAAAATCTACTGCGAGGGACGAATCAACTCCGATTCTCACTGGAATCAGGTGGAAGGCAGTTTTGACCTTTTCAAAACCTACTACAATCAGACCGGCGTCTGCTCGGCTACCGATGCGGGCGATTATACCTTCCGTCTTGAGAACGACGCACTGACCGTTACCGGCGCTAAGAGCCCAACACCGGGGGCCGTGCCCGAAAAGGTCAAGGTCGGCTTCAGGGAATACCCGGTCATCGGGTTTGCCAAAGGTTCTCTCGCCGCGGTCACCGCTTTTGAAATTCCCGCGTTCATCACCGAGATGAACCTCGAAGCATTCGGAACGGATCTGACGACCTTGACCGTGGCGGAAAACCATCCGACCTATGCCGTTTTCGGCGGTCTGCTTTACAACAAAGAGCAAACCGAAATACTCCTGATGCCCCGCGGCATTACCGAATTGACCTTCCCGGACACGCTGACGGAAATCAAAAGTTTTGCGTTCCGCGGAAACACGGAAATTACCTCCGTTACGCTTCCCGCGTCCTGCACCGTCGTCGGTTCGTATGCCTTTGAAAACTGCACCTCGCTCCGGAGCGTTACATTCAACACGGCATTGACCGAAATCGTAAAGTATGCCTTTTCCGGCTGTACGGCGCTGACCGAGGTCGATTTTCCCGCTTCTCTTGAAACCATCGGTGAATCTGCTTTCTACGACTGCACGGCGTTGCAGAGCATCACCTTTGCGGAAGGTCTTTCGACCATTGAAAGAGGCGCTTTTGCCGGTTGCACGTCGCTGGGTGAGGAACTGATATTCCCCGCAACACTCCAATCGATTGGTTATTATGCATTTTCAGCCTGTAAAGCGCTTCGACGCGTTGTTTTCAACAGCAACATAAGACTTGACGGTTTCGTTTTTAACAACGCCACGCATTTGGTGGAAGCCATCCATCCCGGCAATAACAAAACGTTTGCGCCCTATCTTCTCGGCGTGTATGCTTCCAAAGACGAGCCGACCCACATCAAACACGTAGACGGGTTCATCTTCTTTGAAGGAGATGGCGAATACTATCTCTGCGGCTACGAAGGCGAGGAAACCGCACTGACCCTGCCCTCGGACTACAAAGGACACGCCTATAAAATTACGCCTTATGCGTTTGAAGGCCGAAATGACCTCACGAGCGTCGTTATTAGCGGCGCTACCGACATCGGTATCTACGCGTTCGCCGAGCTCACAAATCTGCAGTCGGCAACCATCGGAAGCAGCGTTACCGCGATAGGTGGCAGTGCGTTTTTGGGCTGTTCGGCGCTTGCCGCCGTCACCGGCGGTGAAAATCTTGAAACGGTCGCTCGCGGCGCATTTGGCGGCACACCCTTTTACCTCAAGGGCAGCGACGCGGACGGTTGTCTGTATCTGGGTACAGCCCTGATTAAGTCTTCCGCATCGGGCACCCTGACCGTCCGTGACGGCACACGGATTATCTGCGACAACGCCTTTGAAGAATGCAAAAACCTTACGGAAGTCATTCTGCCCGAAGGCCTTGTCAGCATCGGGGATAGTGCCTTCTTCAAATGCGAAGCCCTGACCAAGGTCACCTTGCCGTCCGGATTGCTTTCCATCGGCAACAACGCCTTTGACTGGTGCAAAAAACTTGCTGACATCTCCCTTCCGGAAGGCCTGAAAGTGCTCGGCAGCCAAGCTTTCGGCTTATGTGATCTTCTTTTTGAAATCACGCTTCCGAAAAGTCTCACCACCGTCGGAGAGAAAATTTTTGACGGCAGCAATATCGGCTACCGCGCCGATTTCCGTCGCCATGTCATTTATGTGGAAGCCGCGGAAAAGGGAGAAAACTGGGACAAGGATTTCGGTCGCTACTGCACCGTTATTTACAATTGCAAAGAAAACAACCTTACCCCCGACGGCAGTTATTTTGTCTATGCGGACGGCCTGCGTTATCGCATTAAGGACGGAAAAGCCGCTTTGGCGGTTCAACTTTTCAATGAGTGGAAGGGAGGAAACACGGTGACAATTCCGAATACCATTACGATAGACGGAACGGTCTACCCCGTCACGGCCGTGGATAACTTTGCGTTTTACAACGTAAAACTCCGCGATCAGACCCTCGTCATCGGCAAAAACGTCGAAACCATCGGAGAAAGTGCTTTCCGGAACTGCGGCATTCCCGAGTTAGACTTCAACGGCACCGAAAAACTCACCTACATCGGGCCTTACGCTTTCGTATATCTTCGCGACAGAACGTCAGAGCTTGTACTTCCTGACTGTCTTGAAGAAATCGGAGACTGGGCTTTCGGTGACTGCCAGTATACCAGTGTAACGTTCGGGACCGGCATCCGGAAAATCGGCTGCCATGCTTTCAGCACGACAGATACCAGTTTTTCTTCCACCATTTTCACGCAAACCAAATTTTTCGATTTCAAAGTAACAGAAGGATGGACGCGAAACGGCACCGCCATATCCGCCGACACCATGGGAAACTATAATAGCAGCCTGTTACGTGACTACCTCAGATATGAGGCCTACTATCCGCTCATCCGTGAGGAAGCGGCCTGAGGAAAACAAAGAGACTGTTTGATGTACGCTTAATATATCCATGAAAAAAACGGCGGTTTCCAATGCAGAAAACATTGGAAACCGCCGTTTTTGTAAATAAAGCCGGACAGATTATTCTCCGAAGGCCGCTGTGTCACAGATAACTTCCACATCGGGGTGGAGTTTCAGGAACGTGGCAGGTACGTCGGGGGTGACTTTTCCGTCTTTCAGCGCTTCGATGGCTGCGTGTTTTTCTTTGCCGCAGGCAAGGAGAAGAATTTTCTTCGATTTCAGAATGGAGCCGATGCCCATGGTAAGGGCGTGGGTCGGGACATCCGCCTCGCTGGCAAAGAAACGTGCGTTGGCGCGGATGGTGCTTTCCGTCAGGCCGGTCATGTGTGTATCGGCATACATGAAGGTATCGGGCTCGTTGAAACCGATGTGGCCGTTCTGGCCGATACCGAGGATCTGAACGTCGGTATAGCCGTGTTCACCGAGCATTTTTTCGTAGGCCGCGGTTTCGGCCGCGGGGTCCGCGGCTTCGCCGTTCGGAATATGGCGGTGCTCTTTCGGCAGGTTGATTCTGTCAAACAGATGTTTACGCATGAAGTAGTCGTAACTCTGGTCGTTGTCCTTTTTAATAGGATAATATTCGTCAAGGTTGAAACTGTGTGCCGCGGAAAAATCCGCTTCTCCCCCGGCATACGCCTCGGCAAGGAAATTGTAAAGGCCTATCGGCGTGGAGCCTGTGGCAAGGCCGAGCGTCAGGTTCGGTTTTTCTTTCAGCATGGAAAGAATTTCGCCGGCGGCCAAGGCCGACATTTCGTTATAATCCGCTACTACCGTGAATTTCATTCTCATTCTCCCTTATTTTTTTGTATGTGAAAATTGCTTTTGTCAGTCGAAAGGGTATTTTCCTGCCTTTTCCGTGCTTTTTTTCGCTCTGCGTGACAAAATTTTGCTGAAATGTTGTTTTCCCCTTGCAAAAGAAGGGAAAATCGTGTATAATTAGTATATATTTTATTATATTTTACTGCAAAAGCAATATATTTGCAAGAGGTAATATTGCTTTCGCATAACACAATATTGCTTTTATGTATCAAGAAAGGAGTTTCCATGTCAAATACCGCGGAACTCGTTAACCGATTTGAGGTTCATAACTGGACAGACCCGAAATTGCCCTTTATTTTTCATACCGACAGAAGAAAAGCGGAAAACGAAGCGCTTTCCGTCGGCAACTGGCATGACAGTCTTGAAATTTTATGCGTAACGGAGGGGTCCGGAACGCTTTACTGCGACGGGTGCCGTTATGACATGACCCCCTCGGACATTCTCGTCATCGAATCCGGCGCCGTTCATCGCATGCTCGGTTCCCCCGATGTCGTATACCACTGCCTTATCATCGGTACGTCTTTCTGCACGGAAAACGGGTTTGACGTGACGCGCCTGCATTACCGTACAAAAATTCAGGACGACGGTATCCGTGCGCTCTTTGAAAACATCGTCACGGAAATCGGAAACGACCCGGGAGAGGAATTTCACGTGACTGCCATCCGTTCGGCGGTTCTGTCCTTTCTCCTTCTGCTGAACCGGCGGTACACCATTTCCGCGGAATGCGAACCGGAGAGTGAAGCGTCCGACCCCATCCGTCTCGGCCTCGATTACATCAACCGCCATTACACGGAGTCCATTTCTCTCGACGAAATCGCCACATACGCCGCGCTCAGCAAGTATCACTTTCTCCGTCAGTTCAAAAAGAACACGGGATATACCGTTATCACCTATATCCGCATCCTGCGCTGTCGCCGCGCGGCCGCTCTGCTGCTCAGTTCCGATGCCAACATTGGTGCCATCGCACGCCAGTGCGGATTTGACAATCCCTCCTATTTTTCCAAAACGTTTGAACAGTACATAGGCATGTTGCCGGGCGAGTATCGGGCATCCGAACACCCTGCCTGCGGCAGATAATCAAGACCGGAAAAGGCCTGCGCTGACGCGGCATTGCGTTGGGGCGGGTCTTTTTGTTTTGCTTACCGAAAAATTAGCACTCTTGCCTAGCGAGTGCTAACATTTACATTTCGTTCATTAAATTACTTTGATTTGTTCACAAAATCGGGCTATACTGTAAGCAAATAAAACGAATGCCCCCGAAGGAGGTGTTACTTATGGATTTCGATAAATTCACAAAGAAAAGTATGGAAGCGCTCCGTGCCGCGCAGGCACTGGCCGAGGAAAATGCCAACTCGGCGGTCGGCGACGCACATCTACTTGTCGCTCTTCTCGATGACCGCGAAGGCCTGACACGGGAAATACTGAAAAAAATCGGCGCTGACCCCGACAGCATGCTGGCCTCGGCGCGCGACCTTGTGGCCGCTCTGCCGAAACTCGGCGGCAGCGGCTACCATGCCGATAAACTGTATATTTCGCCCGAACTGGATGCCGTGCTCCGCACGGCGGACAGCGTGCGGGCGGACATGAAAGACGAATATCTGTCCGTTGAGCATATGCTCCTCGGCCTTGTCGACAAAGGTTCCGACAAGGTGCGTTCTCTCTTCTCTTCCGTCGGCGCGACCAAGGGTGCCGTTCTTGCGGCACTCAAAAGCGTACGCGGCAATACGCGGGTCACGGGTGAGAACCCGGAGGACACCTACGACGTGCTGAAAAAGTACGGTCATGACCTTGTGGAAGAAGCAAGAGAGCACAAACTTGACCCCGTTATCGGCCGTGACGACGAAATCCGGAATGTCATCCGGATTCTGTCAAGAAAGACGAAAAACAACCCCTGCCTCATCGGTGAACCCGGTGTCGGTAAAACGGCCATTGCGGAAGGGCTTGCCCAGCGTATCGTGCGCGGCGACGTGCCCGACAATCTGAAAGACCGCGTCATTTTCTCACTCGATATGGGCGCGCTGATTGCCGGCGCCAAATACCGCGGCGAATTTGAAGAGAGACTGAAAGCCGTGCTGAACGAGGTGAAGGCCTCGGAAGGCAAAATCATTCTGTTTATCGATGAACTTCACACCATCGTCGGCGCAGGAAAAACGGAAGGCGCCATGGACGCGGGCAACCTTCTGAAACCTCTGCTTGCGCGCGGTGAGTTGCACTGCATCGGTGCGACGACCCTGAACGAATACCGTCTTTATATTGAGAAAGACGCCGCCCTCGAAAGACGTTTTCAGCCGGTGCAGGTACCGGAGCCTTCGGTGGAAGATACCATTGCCATTCTGCGTGGCCTGAAAGAGCGGTATGAAGTGTATCACGGCGTGAAAATTCATGACGCGGCACTGATCAGCGCCGCCGTGCTGTCCAACCGCTACATTTCCGACCGTTTCCTGCCCGATAAGGCCATTGACCTCGTGGACGAAGCCTGCGCGCTTATCAAGACGGAAATGAACTCCATGCCCACGGAAATGGACGAAATCTCAAGAAAAATCATGCAGGCGGAAATCGAGGAAGCCGCGCTCAAAAAAGAGAGCGACAAACTTTCGATGGAACGCCTTGAAGGCGTACGCCGCGAACTGTCCGAACTCCGCGACAAATTCGGCGCCATGAAGGCCAAATGGGAAAACGAAAAAGCAACCATCGGCAAGACGCAGAAAATCCGCGAGGAAATCGAAAAAGTCAATGCGGACATCGAAAAAGCGGAAAATGCGTATGACCTCAACCGCGCGGCGGAACTCAAATACGGTAAACTGCCGACCCTGCAAAAAGAACTGGCCGAGGCCGAAAAGTACGACAAGGAGCACGGCGGTGAGCATACCCTGCTCCGCGACTCGGTGACAGAGGAAGAAATCGCGAAAATCGTTGCCCGTTGGACGGGTATTCCCGTTTCCAAACTGATGGAAGGCGAACGCGACAAACTTCTGCACATGGAGGACATTCTCCACAAGAGAGTCATCGGGCAAAACGAAGCCGTCACCAAGGTGGCAAACGCCATTCTGCGTTCGCGTGCCGGTATTCAGGACCCGAAACGGCCGATAGGTTCCTTCCTGTTTCTCGGCCCGACCGGCGTCGGTAAAACCGAACTGGCCAAGGCACTGGCCGAGGCGCTGTTCGACGACGAAAAGAACCTCGTGCGTATCGACATGTCGGAATACATGGAGAAATACAGCGTATCGAGACTCATCGGCGCCCCTCCCGGATACGTCGGTTACGACGAAGGCGGCCAACTGACCGAGGCTGTCCGCCGCAAACCTTATGCGGTGGTGCTGTTCGACGAAGTGGAAAAAGCGCATCCCGATGTTTTCAATGTTTTGCTGCAGGTGTTGGATGACGGTCGTATCACCGACAGTCAGGGACGGACGGTAGACTTCAAGAATACCATTATCATTCTGACAAGCAACCTCGGCTCGGATATCATCCTCGACGGTATCAAAAACGGAAAAATCACGGACGACGCAAAGTCGAACATCGACGCGCTCCTGAAACGCTCCTTCCGCCCCGAATTTCTCAACCGTCTGGACGAAATCATTACGTTCAATCCTCTGACCCGTGCCGATGTCGGCCGGATTGTCGACCTTTGCCTTGTGTCGCTGGAAAAGAGACTGGAAGAGCGGCAACTCCGTATCCGCCTGACGGATAGCGCGAAAGAACAGATGATTGCCCGCGCCTATGACCCGATTTACGGTGCACGTCCTCTGAAGAGATTTCTGCAAAGCACGGTAGAGACGCTGGCTGCGCGCAAAATCATCGAAGACGACGTGGCTCCCGGCTCGACAATTGTTGTCGACTTTGACGACGATTTCAAAGCCTCGGTGCAACCGCCCGCAGCAAAATAAAAAGCAAAAACCCGTTTGTTTCCCGCTTTTCGGCGGGAAACAAACGGGTTTTTTGTATGTATTTGTTTGCAAAACGTTACGTTTTTGTAATGATGCCGCCGCCGATAACGGTATCGCTGTCATAGAACACGGCGGCTTGTCCCGGCGTCAGGGCGCGTTGCGGCTCGTCAAATACCACACGGACATATCCGTCCGCGTCCGGCGGATATACCGTAGCGGGGGCTTCTGCGGCTTTATATCGGGGTTTGACGGACAGACGCAGTGGCGTATCTATCTCCGGAAGGTATGAAAAACGCACATGGCGCAAAAAACAGGTATCGCGGTAAAGTGCCGCCTCGTCGGACAACGTAACGGTGTTTTTCTCCGCGTCTTTTGCACTGACATATACGGGATGCCCAAGCGCCACGCCAAGGCCTTTCCTCTGTCCTATCGTGTAAGAAATCTGTCCCTTATGCCGACCGAGAATACGACCATCTTTGTCCACGAAATCACCGCACGGGTAGGTTTTTCCCGTTTCCTCCTTGATGAAAAAAACATAATCGCCGCCGGGAATGAAACAGATGTCCTGACTGTCGTGCTTTTTTGCGTTGACAAGTCCGGCCGCGGCCGCCCGCGCGCGCACCTCGTCTTTGGACGAAAATTCGCCCAGCGGAAAGGACAGATGCGAAAGCGCCGCCTGCGAAAGAAAATACAGGACATAACTCTGGTCTTTGGCGGCGGATACAGCCTTTTTCAGAAGATAACGGTCATGTTCCGCATCGTACACGACACGGGCGTAGTGTCCCGTTACAAGCGTGTCGCACCCGCACGCCGTCGCATGGGACAGAAGGCGGCCGAACTTCATTTTTTCATTGCAGACAATGCAGGGATTCGGCGTTTCTCCCGTCTCGTAAGAGTGAATGAAGTTTCCGATAACCTCCGTGCGAAAGTCGTCGGTATAGTCGAGAACGGTATGCTCAATGCCGAGTTTTTCCGCGATTTTCCGCGCGTCTTCGACGTCGCGGAGTGTGCCGCAGGCGGCGTCTTTTTTGTGGCAGAGATTCAGCGTAACGCCGACGGCCTCATAGCCGGCCTCCACGGTCAGGAGAGCGGAAACGGCGCTGTCCACGCCGCCGCTCATGGCAATCATGGCTTTTTTCATCGTTCTCCCCGTCAGTACATGGATTCGTAGATGCCGCCCGGAATGAACTCACGAAGGAGAGAATCCTGCGGGACAAGGGATTCCGGAACGGGGACGGCTTTTTCCAGGGCCGCCGTGACGGCGCGGACGTAAGGATGTTCCAGCGGATGCTCGGAAAGCGTTTTCAGAAACAGCGGCGCCATGAGTCCTACTTCAAAGGGATGGAACGTGTTCATGGTATAGTCCGCCCGGTCGCGGTAAGGATACAGATATTTGTCCTCTCCGGCAAGCACGTTTTCCCAAAGGGCAAATGTATGTGCGGCCGACGCGTCGCGATACAGACGGTCGCGCACGGTACGGCGGACAAAGCGGAGTTTCCGACCGGAGAGAATACGTCGGCCGTCTTCCGTCAGATTGGTCGAGAGGCTGATAAACATTTTCCGACATCGCTCGGCCGGCAGACCGTCGGTGATTTTCGGATTCAATGCATGCAGTCCCTCAATCATGACAATTCCGTCTTTCATGGACGGAAAACAGTTGGCTGTTCCGACGCGGGAGCCGGTGCCGAAGTCGTATCGCGGGACCTCAAACGGCTCTCCCGCCGTCACTTTTTCAAGACAGGCGTGCAGCATCGGAAGGTGCAGTGCCTCGTCGCTTTCAAGGTCGCGGGTGCCGTCGGGCAATCTCGGGTAATCGGGATCATCCGATTCCCTGTAGAAATTATCCAGAGAGATGACCTCGCTTGCCACGCCGGCACGACGGAAGGCGTCAGAAAGAATGGCTGCCGTTGTGGTTTTTCCGGACGCCGACGGACCGGACAGCAAAAACAGGCGAACTCCGCCGTGCGAAAGCACGTCGTTTTTAATGTCCTCCAGTTTCCGACGGTAATTTTTCTCCGACCGGCGGACAAGGCCGGCGGGGTCGGTTTTCGCTTCTCTGTTCAGTGTTTCCAGTTCGCAATCGTACATTGCGGTTCCCTGCCTTTCTTTGTAGGGTGCCGCCCGCATCCGCGGACGGCCATGCGGTGTTCACGCGTCAATAGCCGCTGATGGGCAAATCCTCGTTGTCTTTTCCCTTTTCGATGTCGCGGATTTCCACGACATAGGAACGTTCTACGTTGACATGCACAC
>CAKRWK010000025.1 GCA_934417455.1 uncultured Eubacteriales bacterium | reverse complement strand
ACGCCGGCTGTCAGAAGTTCCGACGCCGCGTACAGTTTTCCGAAGGTCAACTCCGTGTCGTTGGAAAGGAGCACGCCGCCGATACCGGGGGCATGGGCATCCTCCGTCAGACGCACGCCGGCATCCGTCAGTTGCCTGACAAAAGAGGCCGTTCCGAGGACATAGAAGAGGACGTCGGGACACTGTCTGTTAATACACAGCCCGGTGGCTTCGGTGGACGTGAAGAACTCGTCCTCCGCGGCCGCAATGCCGAGCCCGGCAAGTTTTTGCACATAGGCCGCCGCGCTTTTGGAAGAATTGTTGGTGACAAACACATATCTGCCGCCGTTTTTCTTTATTTTTTCAAGAAATTCAGGCGTTCTTTCAAAAAGTCGGTTGCCAAGATACAACGTGCCGTCCATGTCGAGAAGAAACAGGCGTTTCCCCGTAATGAAGTCCATCAGGCGTTATCGTCGGGATAGCCGTCCGGGTTATTTCTCTGCCAACGGGCGGAATCTTCGCACATCCTCCGAAGGTCATACTGTGCTTCCCAGCCAAGCACTTCTTTGGCTTTGGTCGGGTCGGCATAGCAGGTGGCAATGTCGCCGGGGCGGCGGGGTGCGATGCGATATTTGACAGGGGCTCCCCACGCTTCGCCGAACGCGCGAATCATGTCGAGCACGGAATAGCCGTTGCCCGTACCGATATTGATATAATCGACGCCGTGCAGCGTTTTCGTATAATCCAGCGCCTTCAGGTGCGCCTTGGCCAGGTCGACCACGTGAATGTAGTCGCGCACGCCGGTGCCGTCGGGCGTATCATAGTCGTTGCCGAACACGTTGACGCATTCGAGTTTTCCGGCCGCCACTTTGGCAATGTACGGCAGAAGGTTGTTGGGAATGCCGCGCGGATCTTCTCCGATAAGGCCGCTTTCATGCGCGCCGATGGGATTGAAGTAACGGAGAATACAGGCCGAAAGCGTCGGGTCTGCCGTCGCGCAGTCCTTCAGGATGCGTTCAATCATGAGTTTCGTCTCGCCATATGGATTGGTGGTGGACAGCGGAAAATCTTCCTTGATGGGAACGGTTTTCGGCGTACCGTACACCGTAGCGGACGAAGAAAAGACAATGCGGTGCACACCGTATTTCTTCATGCATTCGAGCAGGAAGAAGGTACCTGTCAGGTTGTTATGATAATAACGGAGCGGCTGTGCGCAGGATTCACCGACGGCTTTGAGACCGGCAAAGTGAATCACCGAGTCAATCGCCGGGTGTGCCGCAAAAACGGCATCCAAAGCATCGCGGTCAAGCAGGTCGCAACGGACAAACGTCGGACGCTTTCCCGTGATTTTTTCGATGCGGTCAAGCACGCAGAGTTTACTGTTGGAGAGATTGTCCACAATCACGACATCTGCTCCGGCGTTCAGCAGTTCCACGACGGTATGGGAGCCGATGTAACCGGTACCGCCCGTAACAAGAATAGACATATTTTTATCCTCCTAATTAAGGTATGACAAAAGGGATACGGCGCGCGGCCCAACATATCGCGAAAGCGACGGCGCACGCACCGGGCGATTTCGGCGCGGAAAATCCGCGAAAATCGCAAAAAAGAGCAGAATATACCTGCTCTTTTTTTGAAAAATCATTCTTCGGTATAAACGCTGACGCGTTTTCTGCCGCCGGTGATGTGCTCGAACTTCACGGTACCGTCCGCAAGAGCGAACAACGTGTCGTCGGAACCGATGCCGACGTTCTTGCCGGGATGAATTTTGGTGCCGCGCTGACGGACAAGAATGTTGCCGGCAACGACAGCCTGACCGTCCGCCTTCTTCGCGCCGAGGCGCTTGGATTCGGAATCACGGCCGTTCTTCGTAGAACCTACGCCCTTTTTGTGAGCGAAGAATTGCAAACTGATTCTCAACATTTCGTTTACCTCCATCTCAGATTCGGTTGGTGTTGCGTCACAACTCCCGCTCGACCTCTTTGACGTCAAGGAATTCGTAATACTCCTCGACAAGATCCATGAGCTGAAAGAAGTACGCCTGTATAAGCCCGGAAACAGCAAACTGCTTCTTTTCGTTTTTCTCGTATTTCGGAAGCGCCGATTTTGCTATCATGCGTATATCCGCCGTTTTTTCGTCAATGTGATAATCCACATCGCACGCATAAGATACTTCAATCGCATTGATAATCAACATGGTCATACTCGACAGCGCCGCACAGAGAACGTCGTCCCCCGACTCGCCGTATCCCGTATGTCCCTGTTCCTCGAATCCGTAATAAAATCCGCCGGACTTATAAAAGATAATGGTCGTCATAGAAAGAATTAACCTTCGATTTTCGCGATGCGAACCTTGGTATAAGCCTGACGATGTCCGATTTTCTTCTTTTCGTTCTTTTTGGACTTATACTTGATGACGTCGATTTTCTTCGACTTGCCGTTCTTCACGACATCGGCCGTGACTTTCGCGCCTTCGACATAGGGAGCGCCAAGCGTCAGAGTATCGCCGCTGAGTGCCAGAACCTTATCAAAGGTGTAGGTCTCGCCTTCCTCGACACCGAGTTTCTCGACGAAGATAACGTCTCCTTCGGTGACCTTGTACTGCTTTCCGCCCGTTACAAAAATAGCGAACATGAAAAAGCACCTCACTTTCGTGTAAAATCGCTGCGATAGGCGTGCGAAATGCCGCACTTAAAAGAGCCTGTCTGCAAGCGTCGTACTATTCTACCACTATTTTTATAAAATGTCAATAGCAAAATCCAAAAAATCCACTGTTTTTACATAAAAAGCACCGGAAATTCACATTCCGGTGCCATTTCGCGTATCCGAAAGAATTCCTGCTTCGCGTCGCAGTCCTCATCTTCGCAGGTATCGCACTTGCCGTCGCAGATTTCGATGTCGGTGATTTTCTCGCCGCTTGCCGGGCAGACAAGTTCATCCGTATCGAGAGACTCGTCAAAACAGATGGTTTCGCCGCAGGAGGGGCACACCATTTCGTAGTAACCGTCTCCGTCGTCTCCGTCGTCTTCCTCGTCCTCATCGGCGTCTTCGTCGTCGCCGTACAGGTCTTCCTCGACGGAGCCGAGATCCTCGTCCACCTCTTCGATATAATCGCGAAGTTCGGTGAGTTCTCCGTCCACGGCTTCCAGTTTGTCCGCCATGTCGGAAACAAGCGTCAGAAGTTCTTTGATGACTTTACCTTCTTTTGTGGCGTCATCCACACCGAGGCCTTCGGCAAGGCCCTGCAAGTAAGCGGCTTTTTCGGTTAAATTCATAACTGTTTCATCCTTTCACATATCACCGGTCGAAGAAGACCGTATTCAGGCACGCTCGAGGTATTCGCCCGTTCTCGTGTCGATTCTGAGAAGGTCGCCTTCGTTGATGAAAATCGGAACCTTGATAACGGCGCCGGTTTCCAACGTGGCGGGTTTAGTTACGTTCGTGGCCGTATCACCGCGGACGCCGGGCTCAGTTTCCGTCACTTTGAGTTCGACAAACGTCGGAGGATCCACAGCAAACACGTTGCCCTTCCAAGAAGAAATACGGCACACGGTGTTTTCCTTGACAAACTTGAAGTTGTCGCCGAGTTTTTCCTTATTGAGAGGAATCTGCTCGTACGTTTCGGAGTCCATGAAGTAGTAGAGGTCGCCGTCGTTGTAGAGATATTCGAGGTCACGGCGCTCAATGACGGCATTCTCGAATTTCGCCGTCGGGTTGAACGACGCTTCACGGATGGCGCCGGTGACGACGTCCTTATACTTGGTTCTGACAAAGGCGGCACCTTTGCCGGGTTTCACGTGCTGGAATTCAATTACCTGATACACCTTACCGTCCATTTCAAAGGTAAGACCGTTTTTGAAATCGCCTGCTGTTAACATATCTTTTTTATCCTTTTCTACGGCGGTCGATTTGAATTTTGACGAAAGATGCCGTTCCGCCGCAGGCACGCTTCCGTCCATACCGATTTATTTTACAATAAAACACAGAATTTTTCAAGGGGGAAAAACAATTTTTTTGCGTTTTTTTCAAAAAATCCGATAATTGCCGTCAAAAAATCAATAAATTTCAATCAAATCCTTGCGGGAATGGGTGAAATTCATGATTCCCGAGGGCGTCACGGCCACCATGTCCTCAATGCGACAGCCGTATTTCCCCTGCAGATAAATGCCCGGTTCCACCGTCACAATCTCTCCGGCGCGGAGTTTGCGGCCGAAAGAACGACGGTTCATGGCCGGCGATTCGTGAATGTAAAGGCCGACCGAATGGCCGAGACCGTGGCCGAACGTGCCAGGATATTCCTTATCAATAATGTCGCGTGCGATTTTGTCCATTTCCCCGCAATCAACGCCTTCGTGCAGTGCTTCGAGAACGGCAGTCTGCGCGTGCAGAACAGTTTCGTATACGCGGCGGATGTCGGCGTCGGCCTTGCCGATGACGACGGTACGGGTCATGTCGGAGCAGTAGCCGTTGTACTTTGCGCCGAAGTCCATCGTCAGAAAGCCGGGACGGAGTTTTACGTTGCGGGGAGTGCCGTGCGGCAGGGCGCTCGCGTCGCCGGACACGGAAATCGTGTCAAAGGCAAAGCCCGTCGCGCCGTTTTTGCGCATGATGTATTCGAGTTCGGCCGCCACGTCCATCTCCGTCATATCGGGGGTCAGCACTTCCACGATTTTCGAGAAGGCAAGGTCGGTAATATCCTGCGCCTTCTGCATGAGGGCGAGCTCTTCCGGCGTTTTCAGCTGACGGATGCGTTCCACCGCGTCACCGATGTCGACAAACGCGATGTCCGGATACTTTTCCTCGTAGGTACACAACGTGGCGAACGGCACACTCTTTCCTTCCATGGCCACGGTATGCACGTCCTCTTTTCCGAAAACGTCTTTCAGAAATGCGGTGCGGTCGTCGGGAATCAGAACCTTGAAATCGGCATATGCCTCTTTTTCGGCGTGCTCCAGGTAGCGGAAATCCGTCACAAGGTACGCGCTCTCCGCCGTGATCAGAAGAAAGCCGTCCGTGAAAGCGAACCCGGAAAGGTAGCGCTGGTTCAGTTCGTCAAAGCAAAGAAAAGCGTCGATCCCCTGCTCTTTCATGTGTTCTCTCAAAGTTACAACAGGTTTCATATATTCCTCCGCGGGAAGAATCATCTTCCCAACAATGTATTATAATACGTTTTCATGGCCAGCGCATCGTCGGACTGGGTACCGGCGGATTCGGAAATCAACGTCGGGGTCAGGCCGTCTTTTGCGATGGCTTCCATCAGGGGTTCGAAATCGGGACCGTAAGTCGAGTCGGCAAACGTCAGGTGCCGCTTTTCCCCCGCGTCCGTCCATTCGATTTTCGAAAAATGGCAATGGAGGTTCCGCGCCACGCCGTCGACGAGAGCGTCGCCGATACGGAAAAAGACGTCACTATACGCGTCGGCCGTCGGAAAAACCCCGCCGCACTCTCTGGCGTTCATGTGTCCGAAATCCACGACGGGAACGAATACGGGCGACAGCCGGCAGAGGCGAATTACTTCGTCCAGCGTGCCGAGTTGGTTTTTCTTGCCCATGGTTTCAAGTCCGATGCGGATGCCGTAGGTTTCCACCGAGGCAAGCGTTCGATCGAGCGTGTCGGCAGCGAGGCGCATGGCCTCCTCCCTTGAAATCTTGGCGGCGGAGCCGGTGTGCACGACAATGGTCTTTGCACCGAGCAGGTGCGCGGCGTCAAGGCTTTCTTTGATGTAGGCAATGCTTTTCAGGCGTTTTTCCTCTTCCACGCCGGAAAGCGAAATAAAGTAGGGCGTATGAAAAGACATGCGCACGCCGTAGCGTGCCGCTTCTCTGCCGATGGCCGAGAGCGTGTCCGCACCGGTGCCGATGCCGCGCCCGGCTTCAAATTCGTAGGCGTCAAGCCCGACTGCCGAGACAGAGCGCGGTGCGTCCACCGTGCTCTTCCCGCCCCAGAGGCGGAACGCGTCGCTGTTGCCGCCGGGGCCGAAATATGCATTATTCATGTTTCTTTTTTCTTTCGTAGGATTTGAGAATCGGTTTTTCGAGTGCCCGTTTCGCGCGAGTCAGAAGGTCGCGCCGGTCCCTTATCGGCGGAACGAGAATGGCGCGGATACCGGCGGCGTGCGCCGCCCAGACGTCTGTAAAAATCTGGTCACCCATCAGGGCTGTCGTGTCGGGGTCGGCGCACAGCGCCGCCATGGCCCGCCGGACGGGCACGGCGGAAGGCTTTCCCGCTTTCGGATACGCCGGCAGACCGAGGTCACGGTTGAACCGCTCCACGCGCTCTTTGTTGTTGTTGGACACGAAGGCCGCGCCGACACCTGCCTCGCGGAGCATGAGAAACCATGCGCGGACGGCCTCGGTCGGGTCCGGGTTCTCGTACGGTTCGAGGGTATTGTCGATGTCGAGAATCAACGCCCGGATGTTTTCTTTGGTAAGGAACGCCGCCGTCACCGAAGAAAAAGACGGGAAACGATAGTCCGGCAGAAAGAATTTCATAGATACTCCGAAGGGCAAAGTCTCGTAAAAACCCTCCTTCTCTATTCTACAATATTTCGCGAAAAAAGACAAGTGTTTTTTTGATTTTTTTCCGAAAAAGGGTTGACAAACCAAAAAAAGTGTGCTATCATAGGTAGGCTCTCAGGTGAGAGTGAATACGCGAGTGTAGTTCAATGGTAGAATTCCAGCCTTCCAAGCTGGTCGCGTGGGTTCGATTCCCATCACTCGCTCCAAAAGAAATACGCGCCCATAGCTCAGTGGATAGAGTGCCCGGCTACGAACCGGTAGGTCGAAGGTTCGAATCCTCCTGGGCGCGCCAAAAATCGACAGAACTCGTCAGAGCCTGTCGATTTTTACTTTATTCGGAGTTTTTATTCTTCCTTTTTTTCGTCTGCCGGTTCCGGCGGGTTCGGAATCTCATCCTTTGTGCCTTCGCGGTACGCATTCTCAAAGAAGTTCTTTACCGCACGCCGGCTCATGCGGGCGATACCGACGGATGTTTTCGATACTCTGTCCCAGATTTCTTCTTTTTTCATGACCCAATCCTCCGTTTGTGGTTTTTCTACCATATATATGAGAGCGCGGAAAAAAGTTTCCCCCGAAAGGAGCACCGATGAACGAACAGATAAGATGTATTTTGGAAGACGAAGGCATCGAGCGTTTCGCGGCGCTGGCCTATGCGGATGTACGCGAGGTCAAACCGCACATTCTCGGAAAGGACGGATTCCGCCCGAAGAGCGTTCTCATGTTCCTGCTTCCCTACTACACGGGAGAAACGAAAAACATTTCCCGCTATGCGGCGTCGCTCGATTATCATATTGCCATCCGCGAAATAACGGGACGTATCATTGACCGTCTTAACGACCTGTTTCCCGGCGCCGTCTTTCGCGGTTACGGAGATCATTCGCCCATTGACGAGCGACACGCCGCGCTCATCGGAGGACTCGGAATCTGCGGCGATAACGGGCTTTTAATAGATAAAAAATACGGCAGTTATGTTTTTATCGCGGATATTCTGACCGACCTGCCACCCGAGGCGGTCGGCGCCGTCCCACCTGCCACCCCCGATACGTGCGAACACTGCGGCGCCTGCCGCCGCGCCTGCCCGACAGGCATTCTCCGTAGCGAAGGAGAGACGTGCCTCTCCGCCATAACGCAACAAAAAAAAGACCTCACGAAGGAAGAGGTCGCTCTCATGAAAAAGTATCACACGGTCTGGGGATGCGACGAATGCCAGTGCCATTGCCCGCATAACCGCATCCCCGTACCGACGCCGATTTCCTTTTTCTATCGGGAAAATATCACGGAACTGACGCTGGACGGCCTGAATGCCATGAGCGACGAAGAATTTTCCCGTCGGGCGTTCGCATGGCGCGGACGGGCAGTTGTCCGCCGTAATCTTCTGCTTGTCGGAGACTCCCACGAAAAATAAAGCGGAAAACGGTGAGTTTTTTCATTCAGTACCTTGACTTTTCCTGCAAAAGATGGTAAAATAAAAGGCGTTTTCGGACCTCTGCCCGAAAACGCACATATCTACCCGTAGCCCAGCTGGATAGAGCGAGGGACTCCGACTCCATAGGTCGCAGGTTCGAATCCTGTCGGGTAGGCCAAAATAATGGGATAGCCCCCACCGGGGGCTATCCCATTATTTTGTCTTCCACGCCATACATTCGAACCGTCTCAAGCCCGCAACGCGGGCGGTGATGCAGGTCTGCTTTTTCTCAGGTCAAGGGAGCTTGCTCCCTTGACGGGCGAGGAAACCGGAGCGTAAAGTCAGCAGGAAATCACATTCCGAGCCGACAAACACGAGGTTCAGAATCCTGTCGCCGAGGATAGCCCCCACCGGGGGCTATCCCATTATTTTGTCTTCCCCACCACACATTCGAACCGTCTCAAGCCCGCAACGCGGGCGGTGCTTCAGGTCTGCTCTTTCTTGGGTCAAGGGAGCTTGCTCCCTTGACGGGCGAGGAAACCGGAGCGTAAAGTCAGCAATAAATCGCATTCCGAGCCGACGAACAGAAGCACAAACCTTTCATGTCAATATAAAAGCAGAAACATCAATCAAAAATACTGTTTCGCCACGCGGATGGGGACATTCCGTTTTTTTGCCTGAACACCTTGCAGAAATATGCAAAATCCGAAAAGCCGCAAAGCGCAGCGACTTCTCCGATCTTTTTTCTTCGGTCGCAAAGCAAGCGCCTGGCGTTTTCCATCCGAATATCGCACAGCATTTCTATCGGAGTACGCTGCTCGCTTTCGCGAAACAATCGAAACAGAAGGGACGGTGATACGCCGGCAGCGGATGCGATACTTGCGACGGACAAGCCTTCCCCATACTTTTCCCGAAGGAACGCCAACGCTGTGGCGACCGGCGGCACCCGAACTGTGTTTTTGCGCGTCAAAAAATAAGAGAGCACCAAATGGGATACGGCAGCAGACCGTTCCGCCTCATCTGCCATACGGTTAAACAGACGTTCGCAGTGTAAAAGTTCCGGATAGAGTGCCTTTCCGTCGCATTCGGAAAGATCATCCGCATGAAAATAGGAAAGCAAAGAGGGTACACAAGTGCCGTCAAAGGTGATCCACGCTGTCCGGAAATCCGGAGTGACGCCGCGATAGGCGATCGGAAAACCCATGCGGATAAACAACACCGTGCCGGCAGAAAAGAAAAACTACTGCGTGGAAGTTTCAAACATGCCCTTCCCCTGTTCAATGAATAAAAGATGGTGGGCAAGCGCTCCGTGCGGCCGGTTTCGCGGTTCCTGGAGATGGTTTTTCCCTGCCGTGACCATGTAGATCGGTAAGGATTCGATATTGTTCATAGCACCCCTCGCATTATTGTGTAGGATATTTATAAATTCAACAAATTTTATATTTACAGAAGACGTTGGATCCAGTATACTACATACACAGACTATTGTCAATAGGGGGATATAAAATGAGATCACTTTCCGAATTCAGACTGCACCAGGACCCGAAAATCTCTCGTTTGAACGAAATGCGGGCGCATTCCTACCTGATCCCTTTTGAAACAAAGGAAAAATGCGGCTCTGCGCGGGAGAACTCCGCCTTCTTTCTGTCACTGAACGGCACATGGCGGTTTTGCTACCGTCCTTCCATATATGATATGGACGATTTTTATAAAGAAGGGTTTGACGATTCCCGATTCTCCACGGTGACAGTGCCGGAAATGTGGCAATTGCACGGTGAAGACACCGTGCAATACACAGCCTCGGCATACCCGTTTCCGTTTGAGCCGCCGCTGGTTCCGGAGAAGGATCCCGGCGCGGCTTACATCCGGAAGTTTTCGGTTATGCCGAAGGAAGGAAAACGATACGAATTACACGTTGAAGGCCAAGACAGTTGCG
>CAKRWK010000024.1 GCA_934417455.1 uncultured Eubacteriales bacterium | reverse complement strand
GATCCGACGAACGACATGTCGTCTCTCCTCCTTCCGCGTTTTTTTAGGGGATTTCCCCGGAATTGTGACCTTTTGACGTCATTTTTCTCCACTTTAGTGAAAAAATGCTCCACTTTGCCCCACTTGACTACTATTATACATGATGTTTTTCTAAAAATCAATAGGTTTGTGAAAAAAATTTAAAAAAATTTCAGGCATTTTCCGGGCGTTTTGAGGCCTCTTTCCGATAAAAAACAAAAAATTCGGAAAAGGTCTTTCCTTTTTGACGAAAATGTGCTAAAATGTGTGGGAAGATACATCCGCACGTCAAGCAGCGGAAACGGAAAGGGATGTGTACCTGTGGGATTTCTGAAACGACTGTTTTCTGCCGGAAATAATAGCTTGTCTTTTGCCCGTCGTATGAAAGTTGCAAAGGAACTGCACGGGTTGCCCGTCAGATACGTGACGGAGCGGCGCGACGGGAACGACGATGTTATCGGTCGCGGCGGACATCTGACACTAAAGGGGGAGGAATTCCTTGTGGATTCCGGGGACGCCGTGCTTTTCCGTTGCCCTGTGCGGGAGATGGATGCCTCGTATCTGATGAGCGGTGACGGCGTGATTCTCCGCGGACCGAACGCGCAGGACGAAGGGCGCGTGCATACCTTCACGGTGCATTTCGTCTACTATCGTAAGTAAACAGGAGATGACATATGAAAATATCGGAAAAAACCGCCGCCGTGATTCTCGCTGCCGGGAGCGGTACGCGAATGCGGCGCGATATTCCGAAGCAGAATATGCTGATTGCGGGGAAAACCGTCCTCTGGCACACGCTTCGGGCATTTGAATGTTCGGAACAAACGGACGAGGTTGTGCTCGTCGTCAGAAAAGAAGATGCCGAAGCCGCTGCGGCGCTGGCGGAGAGCATAAAAAAACCTGTCCGCATCGTCGTCGGCGGGAACACAAGACAGGCTTCTGCGTTTATCGGCGTTCGCGCGGTGTCGGCGGATGTTGCGTATGTTGCCGTTCACGACGGCGCTCGTTGCCTTGTTTTGCCGCAACTCATTGATAAAACCGTGGCAGAAGCCAAAAAATACGGTGCGGCCTTTGCCGCCGTGGCGGTGACGGATACGTTGAAACGAATCAGTGACGACGGAAAAATTTTGCAAACCGTTTCGAGAGAAGGCCTGTATGCGGCGCAGACGCCGCAGGTTTTTTCAAAAGAACTTTATGAACGCGGCATGGCATATGCCGAAGTGACAGGCGTGACATTCACGGACGACTGTTGTCTGACGGAAGCCGTCGGACATCCGGCCGTTGCCGTGCCGTCGGATGCGGATAACATAAAAATCACATGGCCGTCGGATATAGAAAGAGCAGAAAAAATACTGGAAGGGAGGCGCCCGCGGATGGAATACAGAATGGGACAGGGATATGACGTACACCGGCTGACGGAGGGACGCCGTCTCATCATCGGCGGCGTGGATATCCCGCATGACAAAGGCCTTCTCGGGCATTCCGATGCGGATGTGCTTCTTCATGCCGTGATGGACGCTTTGCTCGGTGCTGTCGGCGAAGGTGACATCGGCCGTCATTTTCCGGATACGGACGAAACGTATTGCGGTATTTCCAGTATGAAACTTCTGTCCGCCGTGGCGGACATCCTGAATAAAAAAGGCGCCGTTATATGTAATATCGACGCGACGGTTATTCTGCAAAAGCCGAAAATCGCTCCGTACATCCCGCGCATGCGGGAGAATGTGGCCGTCGCTTTGGGCACGGACGTGTCGCGTGTCAATATCAAAGCCACAACGGAAGAACACCTTGGCTTCACCGGCAGAGAAGAAGGTGCGGCCGCTGAGGCTGTGGCACTGATTTCCGTGACATAAGAGACAGCCCGCCGCAAGAGGTGGCTTTGCGGCGGGCGTCCCAATCGGAAACCTGGGAAGAGCGGCGAATGTCTCTATACTTCTTTCACTTTGATGTCGGCGCCGCCCCGTCCCGGTGAGACTTTCGGCCTCAATACATTGTATGATAAATAAAATCCGCTGACAATGGGAAGAGAAGCCCGGCATCGGCGAAAAAGAAAGCAGGATTAAAATATGATACGCATTTCACCTTCGGTTTTGGCATGTGATTTTTCCAAACTCGGGGAAGAAGCGGCGGCCGCCGTTGCGGCCGGTGCCGATATGCTTCACCTGGATGTTATGGACGGCATGTTCGTTACCAACATATCTTTCGGGCTTCCCGTCATACAGTGTCTTAGGCGCGTGTCGGACGCGTTTTTCGATGTGCACCTCATGATTGAAAAACCCGAACGGTACATCCGCCGGTTTGCCGAGGCCGGCGCCGACCTTATCAGTTTTCATCTGGAGGCAACGGAAACCCCCGGTGCCTGTCTGCGTGAAATCCGCACGCTCGGCAAACAGGCGGCGCTGGCCGTCAAACCGAACACGCCGGCGGAAGCCGTGTATCCGTATCTTGACCTTTGCGATATGGTACTGATAATGACCGTGGAGCCGGGTTACGGAGGACAGGCATTGATTCCGGCCACACTGGATAAAGTGCGTGCCGTCAGGGAAGAAATTCACCGGCGCGGGCTTTCGGTCAGTATAGAAGTGGACGGCGGCATCCATGCGCAAACGGCTGCACTCGCTCGCGAGGCCGGCGCCGATACTTTGGTAGCCGGCAGCGCGGTATTCCGCAGTGCCGATCGCGCCGCTGTCATCCGTGAGTTACGCGGGTAAAAATGCAGAACCCGGTAGATGTAAATTTGATTTTTACATCTACCGGTCTTTTTATATTTTCGATATCTCAGCATGGCGTATTGCGGCGTGTCCGCCCCCAGAACCAAACATGTACCCGTCAAAGAAAATCCGAGTTTTTCGTATAATAATTTTGATTTGTCAATAGTTTTCCCGAAATATTCGCTTTTGTTTTTTTCACACGCCTTTTTGACAAATTTTTTCGTTTGGCCGTGCTATGATGATAGGGTACAGAACGGGGGTGATGCTTTTGAAGGTGCTTTATATTGACGTTTATTTTCTCATAAATTTTACGGTGGACCTTCTGGCGCTGTATTTCGCCGCGTCGGTTCTGCACATCCGGACGGGCGTACTTCGTCTGCTCGGTGCCGCGGCACTCGGCGGAGGGTATGCGACACTGGCGATCTTTCTTTCGGGCACGCCGGTGACGGTTATGCTTCTGTCCGTTCCGACACTGCTTCTTTTTTCGTGGATTGTTCCGCGCACGGCTTCTGTTTCCCGACGGGTGCGTTTCGCCGGCTTGTTTTTATTATTTGAAATTTTCCTCGGAGGTGCGGTATATTACGGATATCGTCTTTTGGGGAAAATACCGTTTTTCTCTGAGTTCAGAAGCAATTACACGGCAGAAGGGCGGCGCCTGATGGCTTTTGCCGTAGTCGCGCTGTTCGCCGCTGGGATTCTCCGTCTTTGTCGCTGCATGCTTTCCTCCTCTTGTGCAGAACGGGTGTGTATCCTTACTTTCACCTTCGGAGGAAAGACATACAGAGTGGATGCGCTGACAGACAGCGGAAATCTTCTTCGTGACCCGCTTGACGGCACACCGGTCGCCCTGGTTAAAAGCAGAGATACGGCCTGCCGTTCTCTTGCCGACGGCCTGTCCCGTGAGGAACCCGCTTTGCGCACGCGGATACGTTTGATTCCGGCGGCGGTCGGCGGACACCGAAGCCTTCTGACAGGCATCCGGCCGGACAGCGTCCTTGTCGAGATGCCGGGGAGAAAACCGGAGGAAATTTCAATGATTATCGCTTTTGACAGGGAGGAAGGCACATACGGTGGGTATCCGGCACTGGTACCCACAGCCGCCATGGACCATGGGATTCTTTAATGCTTTACGTCGGTTTTTCCGGCACATATACGTCCGTCTGTTCGGGAAGGCGGCTTATTATATTAACGGAAGCGACACGTTGCCGCCGCCCCTGAAAGAAGAAGAGGAAGAACGGCTGATTCGCCGTCTGCCTTGCGAAGATGCCAGATGCGCGCTTATCGAACACAACCTTCGCCTCGTCGTTTACATTGCGAAAAAATTTGAAAATACGGGAGCGGGCATTGAAGAACTCATTTCCATCGGCACGGTGGGGCTTATCAAAGCCGTTTCCACATTCAACGCGGAAAAGAACATCAAAATCGCCACGTATGCGTCCCGTTGCATTGAAAATGAAATTTTGATGTTCATTCGTAAAAATGTCTCGCGTCGCAAGGAAGTTTCCATTGACGAGCCGCTCAGCGTCGATTGGGACGGAAACGAACTTCTTCTTTCCGATATTCTCGGCAGTGACAGTGACAGTATTTCCCGGGATATGGAAGAAGACGAAGAAAAGAGAATTCTTTTGGATGCCGTAGCCATGCTCGATGAAAGAGAACGTAGCATTGTCGAAATGCGTTTCGGTCTTTCCGGGCACAAAGAAATGACGCAGAAAGAAGTTGCGGACGCGCTCGGCATATCCCAAAGCTACATTTCAAGGCTGGAAAAAAAGATAATGGAACGTCTGAAAAAGAAAATTGAAGAAAAAATATAATTTTTTCGACAAAACCCTTGCAAAACGAAAAAACATATGCTATAATAAATTGAATTTTTATGAATCCGAAAAGTTAAGAGGTGTGAACATGAAACAAGGAATTCATCCCGAATACAAAGCCGCTACTATCAGATGTGCCTGCGGTGCGACCGTTCAGACGCATTCCGTCAAGGGCGATATGAACGTGGAAATCTGCTCCAAATGCCATCCTTTCTATACAGGCAAGCAGAAGTTCGTAGATGCCGGCGGACGTGTGGATAAGTTCAAGAAGCGTCTTGCACAGGTGAAATAATTCATCAGGCGGGCGTCCGCAAGAACAGCGCGTATGTTGCGTATTCACGGCGGACAGGGAAGCGGTCAGTAACAACCGTTTCCCTTTCTTTTTGTTTTTTCGGATAAAGACCCGCACAGGAGAAAGGACGGCATTTCTGCCGGACATGTAAAATTATGGAAGAAAAGAGCATACAGAGTCGAGGCATCCTTGCGGCCGTGATTCCGTCGGCCGACATGGCGGAGGCGTGCGAAAGAAACCTTGACGAGTTGTCGAGACTGTTTGATACGGCCGGCGGCGAAACCGTCGCACGCGTGATACAAATCAAACATCCGTTGGACCCGCGCACGCTGATAGGCCGCGGAAAGGTAGCCGAAATCGCAAAACTTGCCGAAGCGCACGATGCGGATACCCTGATTTTCGATACGGAACTGTCACCGTCCCAGATACGGAACCTGGAAGAGGACACGGGCGTGCGCGTCATCGACCGTAGCATGCTGGTGCTGGATATTTTCGCCTTGCATGCCACAAGCGGCGAGGGAAAACTGCAGGTGGAACTGGCGCAACTCCGGTATACGGCGCCCCGTCTTATCGGTCAGGGCACCAAACTCTCTAGGCAGGGCGGCGGTATCGGCAGCCGCGGCCCCGGCGAATCAAAACTGGAGACCGACAAACGGCATATAAAGGAGCGGATTGTTGCCCTGGAACGCGCTATTGCCGAGATGGCGGAAAACCGGAATACCATGCGGCGAAAACGGGACAGAAGCGGACTTCCGAAAGTGGCGATTGTCGGATATACCAACGCAGGCAAATCCACCTTGCTGAATTATCTGACAGGGGCCGGCGTTTTGTCGGAAGACAAACTGTTTGCCACACTGGACCCGACGACCCGTCGGATGACGCTTCCGTCCGGCACGGATATTCTGCTGACGGATACCGTCGGTTTTATACGCAAACTGCCGCACCATCTGGTGGATGCGTTTAAGTCCACGCTGGATGAAGTTCGTTATGCCGATATTCTCCTTGTTCTTGCCGATGCCACGTCTCCCGATGTGGCCGACGAAATCCGCGTGACGACGGAGGTGATTGCCGACCTCGGCGCCAAGGATACACCGGTTCTTCTGGTTTATAATAAGTGTGACGCGCTGTCCGCACCGCTTGTCACGCCGAATCCGGATACCGCCTGCATTTCGGCGGCGACCGGGGCGGGTGTCGATGACATGCTTTCAAAACTCGAACATATTCTTCATGTGGCAAAGTGCACGGTTACGCTTCGGTTTCCTTATGAGAAGCAGGGCGACGTGAACGCTTTGTACGGAGCCTATGAAATCGCATCCTCCGAATATCGGGATGAAGGTGTATATATCCGTGTCCGTCTGGACAAAAAAGGGTACAATCGATACCGTATGTATATGGTTGGGGATGCGGAACATGAATGAGTACACATCCGTCACCCGTGTTTCCGAATATACATATGAGGACAGAAAGTCCGTTTTTATCGGAGAAATTTCACCGGCTTCAACGGAAGCGGAAGCACTCGCATTTCTGGAGCACGCCAAAAAAAAGTATCCGGACGCAAAACATCATGTGTTTGCGTATATTCTTCGCGAAAACAATCTCTGCCGTTTTTCCGATGACGGAGAACCGCAGGGAACCGCCGGGCTGCCTGTTCTCGATTTGCTGAAAAAACAGAACTTGACAGACGTCGTCGCGGTGGTGACCCGCTACTTCGGCGGCACCCTCCTCGGCACGGGCGGGCTTGTCCGTGCCTATACGGAGGCGGCCGCAGGCGCTTTGCGTGCTGCCGGTACCGCCGTATTTTCCATGTATACCGTTGTGTCGTTCTGTGTTTCCTACGGGGATTATCAGCGCCTCGGGACGGTTGCGGGCGCACTCGGTTTTCGTACGCTGTCCGCCGATTTTTCGGAGAACGTTTCCGTAACCGGGTGCCTGAAATCGGAATTTTTCGACGCATTCTGCAAAAAAATGTCGGAAATGACGGGCGGAAAAATAAAAATTAGCGTTATCGAAAAAATTTTTTCGTCATAACGGAAGTATTTTTGTCGATTCGGAACTATATTGTTTATGTAGAAAAAACGCGAGAGGAAGGAGGCGGTTTCTTTTGATACGTCGCGAAGTTGTGGACGATATTCTGCAAAGGACGGATATTGAGACGTTGATATCTGGATATGTCAGTCTGAAACGTGCGGGCGCCAATCTGAAAGGGCTCTGTCCTTTCCACAGTGAAAAGTCTCCGTCCTTCACCGTGTTTCCCGCGGACAACAGCTTTTACTGTTTCGGATGCGGCGTCGGCGGTAACGCTATTACGTTTGTCCGCCAGATAGAGCATCTCGACTATCCGGATGCCGTGCGTTTTCTTGCCAAGCGTGCCGGGATTCAGGTATTGGAGGATGATGCAACGGGGCGTGCATCCGAACGTCGTTTTGACAGGGAACACCTCTTACAAATGAATGTGGAAGCCGCCAGGTACTTTCATAAGGCTTTGTTTGCCGATACGCCGAAGGCGGAAGAGGCGCTGGCGTATTTCACGAAAAAACGCGGACTTTCGATGGCAACCATCCGTCATTTCGGTCTCGGGTTTGCGCCCGACAGTTACCATGATTTTACGGATTACATGCGCTCGCGGGGATACACGTACGACGAACTTGTTGCCGGATTCCTGACGGGGAAGAGCGACAGAGGAAATTACTATGATGCTTTCCGCAATCGTGTGATGTTTCCGATTATAGACGTGTCCGGCAACGTCATAGCGTTCGGCGGCCGCGTGATGGACGACTCGAAGCCAAAGTATAAAAACTCGTCCGATACGCCCGTGTTCAAAAAACTGCGCAACCTTTTTGCCTTGAATTTCGCAAGGCAGACATGCGCGGAATCCATGATTCTTTGCGAGGGATACATGGACGTTATCGCGCTTCATGCTGCCGGGTTCACCAATGCCGTGGCAACGCTCGGTACGGCCATTACCTCCGAGCAGGCGCGACTGATGAGCCGCTATACGAAAAAGGTCATTATCAGTTATGACTCGGACGAACCGGGGCAGAAAGCCGCGGCAAGAGCACTCCGCATGCTCGGCGAGGTGGGACTGGAAGTCAGCGTGCTGAAAGTACCGGGGGCCAAAGACCCCGACGAGTATATCCGGGAATACGGAAAAGAACGGTTTGCCAGAGTACTGAACGAATCGAAAACCAAGTTTGAATACAACATGGAATCCATCCTTTCAAAGTATGATGTGAACATAGCGCAGGACAGAATCAATGCGGTGGCAGACCTTGTGAAAATGATAGCGACTTTTCCGTCTTCTTCCGAAAGAGATGTTTATATTGAGGCAGTTTCGAAAAAAACCGGTGTTGCCAAACAAAGCATCACAGAAGACGTAAACCGTACCGTCCGAAGAAACATCGCGGCGGGACGGCGCGCGGAGGGACAGGCAGTCAGGCAGAATGCCGCCGGTATTCTTGACAAAGTCAATCCGGATTATGCCAAAGCACCGCTTGCGGCAAAAAGCGAGGAAACGGTGCTCGGCCTTCTGTTATTGTTCCCGGAACACAGAAAACGTGTGTTCGGAGGGCATCTGCTGTCGGAAGACGACTTTTTCACGGATTTCGGACGGCGGGTTTTCCGGTATCTTTCGGAGGAATATGCCGGGGAGGACCGACCGGATTTGCATCTTGACGGAACGTTTACACCGGAAGAAACCGGTCGTATCACAAAAATCAAACTTGCGCGGATGGCTTTGACGGATAACGGAGACGAGGTTCTTGACGATGCGCTTAGGGCTTTGCGCTCGTCCGTACAGGTCAAGCATTCGGAGGATGTCGGAACATACGAAGAACTGGACGAACTCCTGCGGAGCATGCGTGAAAAAGATAGTGAGAAAAAAATAAAAACAAGGAATACATAAACCAAGCGGAGGTAGAATATGCAGACAGAAAAAATTGATGTCAACGAGTTTGTGGACTCGAAATCGGAAGGTGGTATCGGCAATTCCGACATCATGAAGGCGCTGGAAGATATCGACTACGATATTTCGCCCAATGACATCGACGCGGCATCGCCGGAGGATCTCGGCGGTGATGACTTGAAAGAAATCGAACAGGATGCCGAATCTTACGAGACAGCGGAAAAGATGGAAAAAATGCTCAGCCAAGAGGGCCTTGCCATCGACGACCCCGTGCGTATGTATCTGAAAGAAATCGGAAAGATTCCGCTTCTGACTCCGGAGAGAGAAACCTATCTTGCCCAGCAGATTGTTCTCGGCGATCAGGCGGCTAAAAACGAACTGATTACGGCCAATTTGCGCCTTGTTGTCAGCATTGCCAAGCGCCATGTGGGAAAGGGCATGTATTTCCTCGACCTGATTCAGGAAGGAAACCTCGGTCTTATCAAGGCCGTCGAGAAATTCGACTACAATAAAGGTTACAAATTTTCCACGTATGCCACGTGGTGGATACGACAGGCTATTACCCGTGCCATCGCGGATCAGGCGCGCACCATCCGTATCCCCGTACATATGGTGGAAACCATCCATAAAGTGTCCCGTACGGCAAGACAACTTCTGCAGGAGCTCGGTCGCGAACCGACAACGGATGAAATTGCGGAAAAACTCAATATGTCCCCCGAACGCGTCCGTGAGATTATGAAAATCGCGCAGGACCCCGTTTCGCTCGAAACCCCCATCGGCACGGAAGAGGACAGCCATCTCGGAGACTTTGTGGAGGACAACGAATCTCCCGCACCTTCCGACAGCGCGTCCTATTCGCTTCTCAGAGAACAACTCTGCAATATCCTGCGCACGCTGACGCCGCGGGAAGAGCAGGTGATTAAGCTCCGCTTCGGATTGGAAGACGGCAGACCCCGTACACTGGAGGAAGTCGGCAAGCAGTTCAACATCACAAGAGAGCGTATCCGTCAGATTGAAGCCAAGGCATTGCGTAAACTTCGCCATCCTTCCCGCTCCAAAACGCTGAAAGACTACCTTGCCAACTGAGCAAGTTGCACAAATTTTCACGACGTTTTTTGTGCAACACGACTATAAATATGTTTTTTGCCCTGAAAGGGCGAAATTTACTTGACATTTCCTTTTTTATATAGTAAAATATAGGGCGAAATGTAAATTCCCAACGGAGGATTCGGAATGAAAAGAATTATCGCGGCTCTTTTGGTGCTGGTGGCGATGTGCCTTTGCTTTGCCGGTTGCAACGAGGACATTCTCGACCAGATCAAGGACCATAGGGACCAGTATGACTATAATCCGGAAACGGTGGATGAAATCA